>NZ_JBHSRF010000155.1:0-7272 GCF_042658925.1 Sphaerisporangium aureirubrum | reverse complement strand
CCACCCCCCGCCGCCGCGCCGCTCTAGCGGTAGAACCAATGACCTGCCCCCCCAACGCCTTCCGCACCGGCGAAGACCTGATCCGCCTCTCCCCCGACGCCCAGGTCTCCCACCACTGGGGCATCCGCCCCCTATAACCACCCCCGCCACGCCGGGACCCCGGTCGTGTGACGATGGGGACATGGCGGACACGATGACCGCGTGGGTCGTACGTGAACCAGGCCCCATGCGCACTGGGCCACTACAGCGCGTACGAATCCCCGTGCCCACACCGGCCCCGGGCGAGGTCCTGATCAAGGTGGAGACCTGCGCGGTCTGCCGCACCGACCTCCACCTGGCCGAGGGCGACCTCACCCCGAAACACCCGGACACGGCCCCCGGCCACGAGGTGGTAGGCCGAGTAGTAGAAGGATCGCTACCCACCGGCACCCGAGTAGGCGTCCCCTGGCTCCACTCCACCTGCGGCGAATGCCGCTACTGCCTGCGCGGCACCGAAAACCTGTGCCCCAACTCCCGCTACACCGGCTGGGACGTCAACGGCGGCTACGCCGAGTACGTAGCCGCAAGAGCGGACTACATCTACGAACTCCCCGAAGGCCCAGCCGCCCCACTGGCCCCACTGCTGTGCGCCGGCATCATCGGTTACAGAGCCCTAGTACGCGCGGAACTACCCCAGGGCGGCAAGCTGGGCATATACGGCTTCGGCGCCTCCGCCCACCTGACCGCCCAGGTGGCCCTGGCCGCAGGCGCCACCGTCCACGTCCTGACCCGCTCGGAAAAAGCCCGCGACCTGGCCATAGACCTAGGCGCCGCCTCAGCGGGCGACGCCTACGACCCTCCACCCGAGCCCCTGGACGCCGCCATCCTCTTCGCCCCCATAGGCGACCTCGTACCGATAGCCCTGAAAGCCCTCGACCGAGGCGGCACCCTGGCCATAGCCGGCATCCACCTGACCGACATCCCCACCTTGAACTACCAGCACCACCTGTTCAACGAACGCACCGTACGCAGCGTCACGGCGAACACCCGCACGGACGGCCGAGCCTTCCTCGACCTGGCCGCCCGCCACCCCCTCAGCGTGACCACGACCGAGTACCCCTTCGACGAGGCGGACCAGGCACTGGCCGACCTGGCCGCGGACCGGGTGAACGGCGCGGCCGTGCTGCGGATCGGCACCTAGGCCTTGCGGGCCACCCCGCCGACGTAGGTGGGGTAGAGCACGCTCCCCCTGACCTCCGGGCTCGGCTCGATACGCCACCCGGCGAGCGGAACCAGTCCCGGTTCGAGTAGTTCGAAGTCCCCGAAGTACTCCTTGATCTCGTCATTGCTGCGCCAGCGCCCCGTGCCGAGGTTCTCGTTGAAGACCTTCTCGGCCGTCGCCGCCTGCTGGGCCGACTCCGGGGCCGCGTCCCCCGGATTGCAGAAGTGAGAGACCGCCACGAAGCTCCCGGACGTCAGCGGCGCGCGCAGCGTGGCCGCCACCCCCGCAGGGTCCTCCTCGTCATTCAAGTGGTGCAGGATGCTCAGCATCAGCAGCCCCACCGGCTCGCTGAAGTCGATGAACTCCCGCACCTGCGGGTGATCGAGGATCGACCGCGGCTCCCGCGCGTCGGCCTGGATCACCGTGGTGCTGCCGTTGGTGGCGAGCAGCGCCCGCCCGTGCGCCAGCACCATGGGGTCGTTGTCCACGTACACGACCCGCGCCGCCGGGTCGACCCGCTGGGCCACCTGGTGCACGTTGCCCTGGGTGGGCAGCCCCGACCCGATGTCCAGGAACTGCCGGACCCCCGCCTCGGCCGCCATGTGGTGCACGGCTCTCTGCAGGAAGAGCCGGTTCTGCCGCCCCGCCTCCGGAGCGCCCGGGGCGATCTGCAGGGCCATCTCGGCGACATGCCGGTCGACGGCGAAGTTGTCCTTCCCCCCGAGGAACCAGTCGTAGACCCTCGCGATGCTGGGCTTCGTCGTGTCGACCTCCGGAGGAAGCTGACCCGTAGCCGGAGTCGCCCAGTCCCAATCCTCGCCGCGCTCGCCCACCCTCGCCGCCCCCACCCTTATTTCGATCGGGGTCTCGCTTGATCACGAGACATCGCAGATTTTAACTCTGAACCCCGAAGCAAGCAGGCATGTAGCGATAACGAGACATCTACTCCACGTACTACCACTCGGCTCCGTTAAGCCCCCACACCCCGAGGAACTTCACACTTCATCACGTTGAGTCCCAAACCACTCGGAATGAAAGTTTCATCCGACCGCCCCACCGAAACGGCCTACAGCCGCTCGTACCCTCGCGACCCCGCCCCCGGCCCGAGCGAGGCAATGGCGTCCCGCAACAACCACGCCTCCCGGTTCAGCAGCCGCCGATCCCGCGGCTCGCAGTCCGCGTCGATCACGAAGTCGTCGTCCGCGAACCGCGGGAACACATGCAGATGCACATGTGAGGCCCCGGAAAAGGCCCCCTCCCCATCCTCCAGCAGCAGATTCACCCCTTCACACCGCAGCCCGCACCGCCGCAACCCCCGCGCCACCCGCCGCGCCGTACACCACATGTGCGTCCCGACCCCGTCGTCCAGGTCCTCCAGGGCGGCCACGTGCTCACGCGAGACCACCAGCACATGCCCCGGATTCACCGGATGCGAGTCCATGATCACCAGAACGAGCTCGTCCTGATGGACCAGGCTGACCTCCACCACCCCGGAGGCCACCTCGCAGAAGACGCATCCCTCCCCCGAATGCTCCATGCACCCATAATCCCCCCCGTCGGCGCGCGAGCCCCGCCGCCCCCACCGAGCGGCCGGCCCGCACGGTGATCACGTCCGTTCATCGCCGCCCCTCCGCACCCCCGCCTCCGGCCGCCGGGCGTCCTTCTCGACCGCCCCGCGCAGGACCCGCCGGCCCCACAGGCCGTACGGCAACCGCCGCAAGGCACGCAGAATCGCCGACCGCGCGCCCGGATCGCCGAGCGTGCGCCTCGCCAGCCGCACCGCCTCCCGTACCCTCCCGGGCCCGGACCGCGCGTCCCCCGGCCGCCGTCCGGCCCTACGCTCGCGCACCGCACCCACCTCCCGCACTTACCGCATCCCCCACCCCCGCGGCCACCAACTGCTCCACCCCGGCGAAGAACGACACGTCACCGAGCCTTCCCGCCTCCAGGAAGTCCCGGCGCCGCACCACCGCCCCGGACGCCAGGAACCCCGCCGCCCCGGCCCCCAGCAGCCCGTTGATCGGATCGGGCTCGCCCCCCACCGGCACCCGCGCCGCGATCAGCGCGAGCCGCGGCTCCGCATCGAACATCTCGGCCGCCCCCCGCAGCACCCCCGGCCCCCACCCCGATCCGACGTCACAGAAGGCCACGTACGGCGTGGCCGCCGCCCACACCCCCACGTTCCGGGCCACCGCCGTCCCGTGGTCACGCGCGAGTCTGATCACTTCCACCCGTGGGTGGCGCGCCTCGACCACCTCCGGCCCGCCGTCCACGGAGCCGTTGTCCACCACGATCACATGTGGCCGTTCCGGCAGCCGCTCCAGCCGCTCGATCGTCCGCAGCAGTTCCTCACACCGGTCTCTGGTGGCGATGACCACGCTGACCGCTACACCCCAGGGCGTTCCCAACGTTCTTCCCCTCGCGCCCGGCGTACGACAGTTACGCCTCTCATTGCTCCACTGCCCCGAACAAACCCGGTCAGTCCTCCCCGAAACGCCGTACCGCCCGCCGGGTGACGGCCCCGGCGGGCGGTACGGAGATCAATCGCTCAGCGCAGCACGCTGTACAGCGCCGACGTGAGCGACGCCCTGCTGTCGTCCCCGTCGATCGACCACATCATCGACCCGCCGAGCCCCTTCAACCTGATGTAGGCACCCTTGATGAGCAGCGTCGAGGGATCGTCGTACGACCAGAACTCGTTCCCGTCGTACAGCCACTGCGTCCCGGTGAGCAGATCCCGGTAGTGCCTGCCCGGCTTCGTCGCGAGCACCTTGTAGTCCTCGTTCCCCGCCGCCCACAGCCCCGGCGCGGCCCCCGTCGCCGGCTGGTAGAGCCCGTGGTCAGCCGACCCGACCCCGGTCCAGCCCTGCCCGTAGGCGGGAACTCCCACGACGATCTTCTGCGCCGGCGCGCCCCGCTCCAGGAAGTCACGCACCGTCGCGTCCACGCTGTACTTCACCGGGTTCGGATCCTTGCGATCGGTGAAGAGGTTCCCGTTGTGCCCCGTCCGGCTCTCCCACGTCCCGTGCAGGTCGTATCCCTGCACCGTCGCGAAGTCCAGCTGCCGGAACACGTCCCGCACCTCGAACCCGGCGTCGATCTTCGCCTCGGCGGCGGGCAGGAACGCCGTCAGCTGGCTCTTGGCGTCGAACGCCCGCATCTGCCGCCGCAGCTCGGTGACGAAGAGCGTGAAGTTCCGCTTGTCCTCGGGCCGGATGACGTTCCCGGTGTTCCCCTCCGACCCCGGCCACTCCCAGTCCAGGTCGATCCCGTCGAACACCCCGGCACCGGCGCCCGCCGGAAGATCAGGCAGGTTCCCCTTGAGCCAGAGGTCGACGCAGGAGGACGCCAGCTTGGCCCGCGCCTGCGCCGTCACCACCGCGTCCGAGAAGTACTTCGACCCCGTCCACCCCCCGAGCGAGATCAGCACCTTGAGCTTCGGGTACTTGGCCTTGAGCTTCTTCAGCTGGTTGAGGTTGCCGTTCAGCGCCTGCCCCGCGGCGTCCGCCACCCCGTCCACGCTCTGCTCGGCCGGCACCGGCCGCTGCCAGTCCGCCCAGGCGTCGAACGAGCTGCACGTCCCATCCGCCCCCACGTTCCCGAACGCGTAGTTGACGTGCGTCAACTTCTTGGCGGCCCCGCTGACGTCCATATCCCGGACGTGATAGTTCCGCCCGTAGATGCCCCACTGAATGAAGTAGGCGACCCTCTTGAAGCGATCACCGGAATTCTGCGTGGTAGAAGCCTGAGCCGGCACGGCCACCGTAGTGAGCCCGGCGGCCAGCACCGCCGTCGTGAGAAGGTGCAGGAAAGGTCGTCGCACGGCCATCTCCACTGCCTTTGATGGGAGGTATTTCATAGGAAAGTTTCCTATTAGTTCCCCGGATCGTAGATCCCCGCCCTCACCCCGTCAATACACCCGCCGGGACCCCGAACCAAGCGTTCAAAGCCGCACGGACATCGCCGTCCCCCTGAGCCCGCGCGGCCCAGGCGATATGCCCGTCCGGCCGGATCAGCACCGCACCCGGCGCAGGCACACGCCCCACACCCGGAATGGCCCAGGTCCGGGCCGGACACCGGGCCCGCACCAGATCGACCCGGTCCGCCCACCCGTCGTGGACCCCGTCGAGCGCGCCGAGGTCGAGCAACACACCCCGCCCCGCCCGCAACAACGCGAAAGCCCGCTCCGGCGCACCTCCGTCCAGGGGAAGAAGGTCGACATCGGGCATCCGGACCCCGATGAGGGGATGGTCCCCCGCCCCGCGATGTCCATCCGCCATGGGATACCGCACGTCCAGCGCCGTCACCATGCCGCCGAGCAGGTCGTTCACCGCCTCCACCCCCACGAGGCCACCCACCACCTCCCGCAACGCGGTCGTCTGCGCATCCGGCCGCGACAACGCCGACTGCGCCCGCGTGTTGTGCAGCACCCGCGCCCCCACCGGATGCCGCTCCGCGTGATAACTGTCCAGCAGCCCCTCCGGCGCCCACCCCCGCACCGTCGCCGCCAGCTTCCACCCCAGGTTGACCGCGTCCTGTACCCCCAGGTTCAGCCCCTGCCCCCCGGCCGGGAAGTGAACGTGCGCCGCGTCCCCCGCCAGCAACACCCTCCCCACCCGGTACCTCTCCGCCTGCCGCGCCGCGTCCCCGAACCGCGACAACCACCGCGGCCTGCGCATCCCGAAGTCCGTACCCGCGATCTTCACGCAGGCCTCCCGCAACGTCTCCAACGTGACCGGCTCATCCCGCCCCGCCACCCGGTCGTACTCGGTGGTGATCACCCGGAACCACCCAGGCTCGAAGCTGAGCACCCCGATCGTCCCGTGGTCATGCCGCTCCTGAAAGATCGGCTCGGCCGGCGGCTCGGCCAGCTCGACATCCCCCAGCAGCGCCGTCAACGTCGCGCCGGTCCCAGGGAACCCGACCCCCGCGAGCTTCCGCACCCTGCTCCGCCCCCCGTCGCACCCGACCACATACTCGCCGCGCAGCCACCCCCCGCCGTCCAGCTCCACATCGACCCCGGCCTCGTCCTGCCGAAGCCCGACCACCTCCACCGGCCGCCGCAACCGAACCCCCAGCTCCAGCGCCCGCTCCTCCAGCAACAGCTCGATCTTCGTCTGAAGCAGCATCAGCAGATACGGATACCGCGTGGCGAACCCGCTCAGATCAAGCGGCAACGCCGAGAAGTGCGCCCCCTGCATAGGCCGCCCCGCCGCGAGGAAGGGCTCCAGCATCCCCCGCTGATCGAGCACCTCCATCGTCCGCGCGTGCATCCCCCCCGCCCGCGCCTCCGCCGACACCCGCGCCCCCCGCCGCTCCACCACCAGCACGTCAACCCCCGCGAGCCGCAACTCACAGGCGAGCATGAGCCCCGTGGGCCCACCCCCCACGACGATGACCTCCGCGTCCACGGCCCCTCCTTAACATCGTTAAACTCTAACGCCGTTAAGGATTACCCGAACACTGTTAAGCTGTCAAGCGCACCAGCTGCCCTTGGAGCCCACCCTCATGAAGATCACCCGCGACGCCATCGCCCGCACCGCCCTGACCCTGCTCGACGAGGTAGGCCTGGACGGCCTCACCATGCGCCTGATCGCCAAGGAGCTGAACGTCCAGGCCCCCGCCCTCTACTGGCACATCAAAAACAAACAGGAACTCCTAGACGCCATGGCCACCATCATCACCGTCGAGGCCACCGAGTCCCTCACCCTGGACACCCTCCCCAAGTGCCCCACCAAACCCTTCTGGGAACACTGGCTCCACAGTTGGGCCCAAACCCTGAGAACCACCCTGCTCAACCACCGCGACGGCGCCCGAGTAGTAGCAGGCACCAACGTCACCCACCCCGCCGTGACCACCCTGCTGGAAACCACCCTCCGCATCCTCGAAGAAGCCGGCTTCCCCCCCAAACCCGCTGCCCAGGCCGTCCCCCTCGTCCTCCACTACACAATCGGCCACACCATCGAAGAACAAGCCAGACAAGGCCACACCTACCCAGAAGGCCAAAACCCCTACACCACCCCCCACCCCCCCACCTCCATAAACCCCACCCGCCACCCAAGAACCACAAC
>NZ_JBHSRF010000154.1:0-7392 GCF_042658925.1 Sphaerisporangium aureirubrum | reverse complement strand
GCATCCTGAAGCCGATGCTGGCGCGCGGCGAGCTGCAGACCATCGGTGCGACCACGCTGGACGAGTACCGCAAGCACCTGGAGAAGGACGCCGCGCTTGAGCGCCGGTTCCAGCCCATCCAGGTCGCCGAGCCCAGCCTGAGCCACACGATCGAGATCCTCAAGGGCCTGCGGGACCGCTACGAGGCCCACCACCGTGTGACGATCACCGACGCGGCCCTGGTCGCGGCGGCGCAGCTGGCCGACCGGTACATCAGCGACCGGTTCCTGCCGGACAAGGCGATCGACCTCATCGACGAGGCCGGCTCGCGTATGCGCATCCGCCGCATGACCGCCCCGCCGGACCTGCGCGAGTTCGACGAGAAGATCGCCCAGGTGCGCCGGGACAAGGAGTCCGCGATCGACGCGCAGGACTTCGAGAAGGCCGCCGCCCTCCGTGACCAGGAGAAGCAGCTCCAGCTCAAGCGCGACCGGCGCGAGAAGGAGTGGAAGGCCGGCGACATGGACGTCGTGGCCGAGGTCACCGAGGAGCTCATCGCCGAGGTGCTGGCGACGGCGACCGGCATCCCGGTCTTCAAGCTCACCGAGGAGGAGTCGCAGCGGCTTCTTCGCATGGAGGACGAGCTGCACAAGCGGATCATCGGTCAGGACGACGCGATCAAGGGTCTGTCGCGGGCGATCCGGCGTACCCGGGCGGGGTTGAAGGACCCGCGGCGTCCGGGTGGGTCGTTCATCTTCGCCGGGCCGTCGGGTGTCGGCAAGACCGAGCTGTCCAAGGCGCTGGCCGAGTTCCTGTTCGGGGACGAGGACGCGCTGATCATGCTGGACATGTCCGAGTTCATGGAGAAGCACACCGTCTCGCGGCTGTTCGGCTCCCCGCCCGGCTACGTCGGGTACGAGGAGGGCGGCCAGCTCACCGAGAAGGTCCGCCGTAAGCCGTTCTCCGTCGTCCTGTTCGACGAGATCGAGAAGGCCCACCCGGACATCTTCAACTCGCTGCTCCAGATCCTGGAGGACGGCCGGTTGACCGACGCCCAGGGCCGGGTCGTCGACTTCAAGAACACCGTCATCATCATGACGACCAACCTCGGCACCCGGGACATCTCCAAGGGCATCGGGGTCGGGTTCGCCAAGTCCAACGACGTCGAAGGCAACTACGACCGGATGAAGTCCAAGGTCCAGGAAGAGCTCAAGCAGCACTTCCGGCCCGAGTTCCTCAACCGCGTCGACGACACCGTGGTCTTCCACCAGCTCACGCCGTCCGAGATCATCAAGATCGTCGACCTGATGCTGGCCCAGGTGGATTCTCGCCTGAAGGACCGCGACATGGGCCTGGAGCTGACCTCGGACGCCAAGCAACTGCTGGCGGAGCGCGGGTACGACCCCGTGCTCGGCGCGCGGCCGCTGCGCCGCACCATCCAGCGCGAGCTCGAGGACTCCCTCTCGGAGAAGATCCTTTACGGTGACCTGCGCCCCGGCCAGGTCGTCAAGGTGACCATCGAGGGCGAGGGCGACAACGCCACGTTCGTCTTCACCGGCGAGCAGCGGGCGCAGCCCGAGATCCCCGACTCGGCCGAAGGCATCCGGGAGCCGGCGAGCAGCCGGGCCGGTGCCGCCTCCGCGCCGGCGGACCGCCGCCCGGCGTAGCCAGCGACACGAAGACCCCCCGTGAGAAGTCTCACGGGGGGTCTTTCGTATTTGGTGAGATCGTTTTGGTGTGATTCGCTATGACACCACGGCAGGTAGTACTACACTCTGTAGAGCGAATCGGGCCGAGTTTCGAGCAGGCCGGTCACCGGGGTTCACCAGGTGGGGATTCGCGGGGGTCCTCCCGCCGGCGTAGCGGACGATCCGCTGCCGGGCGGACGCGGGGAGGGGTGTGTGCCGGGCAGACTCAGGCCCGGCCGGATCCCGTCAGTGGGGGCCGCCGTCGCAGGGGGCCTTGTCGCGTGTGGCGCTGAGGCCGCAACAACGCGCAGTACGCCTGGGAGGCACCGGATGCGCCTGTGTCACGAGGACGGCACGCTCGTTCACCTGTCCTACAACGCGGGCGTCCACCCCGCGGAGGACCTGGAGAACCTGATCGCCCACCTGACCCGCTACGCGGTGCCTGTGCGCAGGCGGCTCGGGGTGTCGCGCCTCGGCATCGGGCTCTGGCTCGCACCCGCCGTAGCCGACCACCTCACCGCCGACCGCATCGAGCTGGTGCGCCTGCGCCGCTCGCTGGAGGAACGCGGCCTGGAGGTCGTCAGCCTCAACGGCGCGGGCGGTCGCGGCATGGGCCAGGACTCTCCCGGCCCCGACTGGGCCAAGCCCGAGCGATACCGCTACACGATGGCCCTGGCGAAGATCCTCGCCTACCTGCTGCCCGACGACGTGCGCTTCGGCAGCATCACCACCATCCCCATCGGCTGGCGCCGCGACTGGCCCGCCGACCTGCACTCCATCGCGTCCCGCCGCCTGGACCGCCTGTCCCGCGAGCTCCGCGGCCTGCACAGCGTCACCGGCAAGACCATCCGCGTAGGCTTCCAGCCCTGGCCCGGCTGCGTCCTGGAGACCACCGAGCAGGCCGTGGAACGCGTCTGCGGCATCGACTCCGAATACCTCGGCGTAAGCCTCGACGCCTGCAACCTCACCTGCGGCATGACCGAGCCCGCCGCCGCCCTGCAGGGCGCGGCAGCCGCCGCCGTAGTCAAACTAGGCCACGTCCACACCCACAGCGGCGAGGCCCCCGCCACCGTCTCCATCCTCGAAAACACCCTGGCCGCCATCCTCTCCTCCCCCACCCCCGGCGGCGCCCACATAGAAGTAGAAACCCACGGCCTAACGTCCCCCGCCAAAAACAAGGGCCCCGCCGCCCTGGTAGCCACCCTGGCCGCCGACCTCGACTGGACCCGAAAAAACCTAACCGCCCTAGGCCTAAAACTAGCCGCCTAACCCCCCTCCCCCTCCCACCCCGCACACGGCGCGTCGCCGCCGGCTCTCACCCGCCGCGCCGGCCATTCCTCCCGCCATGCCAGCCGTCCCTCGCGCCGTGCCGTCCCTCGCGCCGTGCCGGCCATTCCTCCCGCCGTGCCGGCCATTCCTCCCGCCGTGCCGGCCATTCCTCCCGCCGTACCAGCCGTCCCTCCCGCCGCGCCAGCCGTCCCGCCGCGCCGGCCACGACTCCCGCTGTCCATAGGTTCGCCCGAATCGGCGCCGCGACGGCGGGTCGTTGTACGGCGGTGTCGGCGCCGCCGTACGGCGGTCAACCCCGGGCGTGTGCGGCGCCAGTGAAATGGTCCTTGCAAGGGGGCCGCGCTTCGCGCGGGAGGCGCAAGGGCTGTGTTCATGCGGGGGGCACCCCCGCGCCCCCGGGTCCTGCCGGGCTCATCGTGCTCCACCGCGACACGTCGCGGCCCATCCCCCGGCCGCGCCAGCCGTCCCCCCCGCCGCGCCAGCCGTCCCCCCCCGCCGCGCCAGCCGTCCCTCCCGCGGTGCCAGCCGTCCCTCCTGCCGCGTCGGCCATGACTCCCGCTGTCCATGGGTTCGCCCGAATCGGCGCCGCGACGATGGGTCGTCGTGGTGACGTCCCGCCAGGTGGTGTGATTTCCGTGGCTGTGATCATGAACGCGCCGCCCTCGGTGCCAGGTGGTGGGCCATCGACACCCTTCACGAAGATCCCCAGGAGTTACACCACTTCAGGGGACGTCACCGTCGTCGTACGGCGGTGTCGGCGCCGCCGTACGGCGGTCAACCCCGGGCGTGTGCGGTGCCGGTGAAATGGTCCTTGCGGGGGCGCGCTTCGCGCGGGAGGCGCAGGGGCTGTGTTCATGCGGGGGGCACCCCCGCGCCCCCGGGGCCTGCCGGGCTCATCGTGCTCAACCGCGACACGTCGCGGCCCAGGCCCCCGCCGTGCCGCGTTCCCGGTGAGATTTGTGGTGGGTGGTCGTGGCGGGGTTCGGAACGGCCTCCGGGGGTCCCTTCCCGCAGAGCAGTGTGATTTCTTGGCCGATCAACCTTGTTGGTACCAGTACCCGAACTGAAGATCCGAGATGTCCCGGTACATGGTGGTCGGACCTTGCGCACCGTCATCAAGATCCCACAATTCAACCAGCTCAGTAGACGTCACCATCGGAGTTGGGTGGGCGATGATGGCCAAGCTTGGGACACGACGACGTGGACAATCCCCCCGGCCCGGTTAAGGGTTCCATGCCGTGCATTGTGGCCCGTGGCTGTGCTGGTTTCCGCCGTACAAGGGCGCCGATGCGCAGAACGTTGAAGGCGACGAGAACCTGGGGCGTACAGGGCGGGGCGTACGCGGGGCGGGGGTGGCGGGGCGGAGGTGCGGGTCGAAGGTGCAGGGCGGGGTACGCGGATCGGGAGGTATGGCGGGGCGTAGACCAGGCCAGCAGGCAGGAACCGGTCTGACGGATCGGGGCCGCCGGACGGTGCCCGATTCGTCCCGGCGCTCCCCCATAAACCTTCTCTTCGGCGTCGGCGCGGTGGGACGTGGTGTGGTGACGTTGGTGTCGGCTTACGGGGGGAGGCCGTCCAGGGCGCGCGCGCGTTGGACGAGGTCGGACCAGGTGGCGTTCAGGGCGGCCTGGGGGACGGGGCCGTGAGCCTCGCGGAGCACTGCCGGCAGGAGGTTGGTGTCGGCTTACGAGGGGGAACCGGTGGTGGTGCCGGGGAGGCGGTAGGTGCCGTCGGGGAGGGGTTCGGCGAGGCCGTCGGTGATGAGGCCGTCCAGGGCGCGCTCGCGTTGGAGGGGGTCGGACCAGGTGGCGTCCAGGGCGGCCTTGGGGACGGGGCCGTGAGCTTCACGGAGCACTGCCAGCAGGCGGCCCCGGCATTGCCGGTCGGTGCCGGCGTAGGTCTGGCCGCGGCGGGCGGGGCCGTCGTAGGCGGGGCGTCCGGCCAGGCGCCAGGCGCACTGGTCGGCGACCGGGCAGAGGGCGCAGCGCGGGGCACGGGCGGTGCAGACCAGGGCGCCCAGTTCCATCACCGCCACCGCCCAGCGGGGGGCGTCCAGCGCCGGGACCAGGGACTCGGCCAGCGTGCGCTCGGCCGCAGTGGGGGTCTTCGAGGGGAACTCCTCCCCTCGCACGGCCCGGGCCAGCACGCGCCGCACATTGGTGTCCAGCACGGCATGGCTCTGCCCGTACGCGAAACTGGCGACCGCCGCCGCCGTGTAGTCCCCGATCCCCGGCAGCTCCCGCAACTCGGCGTACGTGGACGGCACCCGCCCTCCGTGGTCGTCCGTGATGACCCTCGCGCAAGCATGGAGGTTGAGCGCACGCCGCGGATACCCGAGCCGCCCCCAGTGCCGCACCGCCTCCCCAGGCGGCTCCCCGGCCAGCGCCGCCGGCGTCGGCCAGCGCTCCATCCACTCCTCCCAGACGGGCAGCACCCGCGCCACCGGCGTCTGCTGAAGCATGATCTCGCTAACCAGAATCCCCCACGCCCCGGCCCCCACCCGCCGCCACGGCAGATCCCGAGCAGCCACCCCATACCAATCGACGATCGCCTCACGCAGCCCGCCAGCCATGCCGAAGAGCCTAGTAGCCGCACGACCGCCTGTTCACCGCATCGGCCGCCATACTCCCTCCCGCACGGGGGTGACCCGCTCACAGAAGCGAATGGAACCCCTGCGAGTTGGGTGAGCCGCCGTACGACGGCGCCGTTTTAGCCGAACCGCGTCTCGCCGTCGCGGCGCCAGAGAAGAGAACCACCTGGACGAACCGGTCGTGCGCCCGCGCTATGCGCCGTGGCAGGGCGCCCGACTTGGGCGGCTCGTGCCCGCGCTCATTCTCATTCTCTGCTCGTGCCCACCCTCGTGTCCACCCTCGTGTCCACCCTCGTGTCCACCCTCGTGTCCACCCTCGTGTCCACCCTCGTGTCCACCCTCGTGTCCACCCTCGTGTCCACCCTCGTGTCCGTGTCCGTGTCCGTGCTCGTGTCCGTGTCCGTGTCCGTGTCCGTGCTCGTGTCCGTGTCCGTGTCCGTGCTCGTGTCCGTGTCCGTGTCCGTGTCCGTGTCCGTGTCCGTGTCCGTGTCCGTGTCCGTGTCCGTGTCCGTGTCCGTGCTTGTGCTTGTGCTCGTGCCCGCGCCCGCCCTCGTGCCCGTGCGCGCCCACGCCCGCGCTCGCGGGTGACGTCCGCGTGTGGTGCTGGATATCCCCGGAATCGGGTGGGCTGTGGTCGACATGGTGGTGATCGACAACGGGTGGGGCCGTCCACCCCGGCCGGAGAAGGGTTTGATGTTGTTGATCTCTTGATGTGGCTGTTCCTGGTGACCCATGGTGGGTTTCTCGCCGTACGGCGGCGCCGTTTTCGCCGTACCGCCTCTCGCCGTCGCGGCGCCGGAGAAGAGAACCGCCTGGACGAACCGGTCGTGCGCCCGAGTTGTGCAGCCGGGGTGGGGCGCCTGAGTTGTGCGGCTCGCACACATGCTCGCGCTGTGACGTCCGCGTGTGGTGCTGGATATCCCCGGAATCGGGTGGGCTGTGGTCGACATGGTGGTGATCGACAACGGGTGGGGCCATCCACCCCGGCCGGAGAAGGGCTTGAGATTGTTGATCTCTTGACGTCGGCTGTTCCTGGTGACCCATGGTGGGTTTCTCGCTGTACGGCGGCGCCGATTTCGCCGTACCGCCTCTCGCCGTCGCGGCGCCGGAGAAGAGAACCGCTTGGACGAACCGGTCGTGCGCCCGAACTGTACGGCGGGGGCGCCCGGACCGTACGGCATTGGCGGGGCGCCCGAACTGTGCGGCATTGGCGGGGCGCCCGAACTGTGCGGCCGTGGCGGGGCGCCCGAACTGTGCGGCCGTGGCGGGGGTGCCCGAGTTGTGCGGACTTGCCCGCGCTCGCGCTCGCGGGGTGACGTCCGCGTGTGGTGGTGGATATCCCCGGAATTGGGTGGGCTGTGGTCGACATGGTGGGGATTGACAACGGGTGGGGCCGTCCACGTCGGCCGGAGAAGGGGTTGGGGTCGTTAGTTCCTTGACGTTGGCTGTTCCTGGCGAACCATGGCGGGTTTCTCGCCGTTTGGCGGCGTCGGCTTCGTCGTAGAACGACTCCGTGTTCAGCGCCGAGATCACGGCTGTTCCGGTCGGTCACGGGTTCGGGTGGGGCGGTTTATCGGGCTGAGGTCGGGGCTTTGGAGCTTGTTGTTGGGGTGGTCGGCTTGAGCGGGGGGGATCGCGAGGTGGGGGTTTCCTGGATCGGCGGGTCGACACCCTCTCGTTGGGCAGTTCTCTCCATACTATGAGTATGGATCCGGACACGTTCCGTGGTGACGTCGGGATTGAGGGGCCTGAGGTCTACTGGCGCCGGCGGGTGGCTGTGCTGATCGGGGTGCTGGTGGTGGCCGCCGTGGTCGCGTGGGCCTGTAGTAGTGCGTCGGGGGGGCT
>NZ_JBHSRF010000153.1:0-7590 GCF_042658925.1 Sphaerisporangium aureirubrum | reverse complement strand
CCCCCGAAAAACCCGGCACCCCCCTGAAGATTTCCTTCGACGACTTCACCGTCCAGGGCCCCACCCCCACCCCCTCCCCCTGACATACGCCCGCCACAACCAACGCAATGCTCGCTACGGAACCTCGCGCCGATGACCGCCGCAGGGGGTCAGGTCGAGGAGCGGACGATCAGTTCCGTGGGGAGGATCACGGAGCTCACGGGGCCGCCGTCTATGTGGCGGAGGAGTAGGCGGACGGCGGCTCTGGCCTGGTCGGTCATGGAGGAGCGGATGGTGGTCAGCGAGGGAATGGTGTAGGCGGCGGCGTCGATGTCGTCGAAGCCGATCACGGCCACGTCGGAGGGGACCTGGCGGCCGGCGGCGTGCAGGACGCTCAGGGCGCCGATGGCCATCAGGTCGTTGGCGGCGAAGACGGCGTCCAGGTCGGGATCGTCGTCCAGGAGGCGGCGCATGGCCTCGGCGCCGGAGGCTCGGGTGAAGGTGCCCATGGCGACCATGGAGCGGCGTTCGGATTCGCCCAGGGCCTGCTGGTAGCCGGTCAGGCGGTCCTGGGCGGCCACGCTGTCCAGGGGGCCGGCGATCATGGCGATGCGGCGGCGGCCGGTGGCCAGCAGATGGCGGACGGCGGTGACGGCGCCGCCGACGTTGTCGGCGTCGACGTAGGGGAGGACGCCGGGGGAGGCGGAACGCCCGAGACCCACCACCGGGACGCCGGTGCGCAGCAGTGAGGCCGGCAACGGATCGCTGCCGGGGCCGGGGAACAGCACCGCGCCGTCGACCTGGCCGCCGGTGACGTACCGCTCGGCGCGCAAGCGCGTGCGGGGGGAGCCGGCCAGGACCAGGGTGACGTGTTTGCCCGCCTCCTCAAGAGCATGACCGGCCGCGCGGACCACCACGGAGAACAGGGGATCCTCCCCGCGGGTCCAGGGGGCGTCAGGCACGACCAGCGCGACGCCGTCGGTGCGCTCGGTGACCAGGCTGCGGGCCGCGGAGTTCGGTACGTAGCCGAGCTCGTCGACGGCCTGCATGACGGTGGCGCGGAACTCTTCGCTGACGGTGGCCTCGCCGTTGATGACCCGGGACACGGTGGACCGGGACACCCCGGCCCGTGCCGCCACCGCCTCCAGGGTGGGACGCCGGGCCCGCTCGGTGTGCAGCCCGTTGCGCCGGATCACGTCGCGGTACCACACCGCGCTGTCCTTGGGCAGCCGCCGCTGGGTGGCGTAGTCGACGTGCACCAGCCCGAACCGCTTGGTGTACCCCTCGGCCCACTCGAAGTTGTCCAGCAACGACCAGACGAGGTACCCCCGCAGGTCGGCCCCCGCCTGGATCGCGTCGTACGCGGCGCGCAGGTGGGACTCGAGGTAGGCGATGCGGTCGGCGTCCCGCACCCGGTCGTCCGTCACCACGTCGTCGAACGCGGCGCCGTTCTCGGTGACCACCAGCCCCACCCCGGGGTACTCCCGGGTCAGGTGCTCCAGCAGCCGGGACAGGCCGGTCGGCACGATCGGCCAGCCCATGGCGGTCGTCGGCGCGTACGCCCCGCAGAACTCGACGTCCTCGGTGCCGGGGTACGCGGCGTTGGACGGCTCGCCGGGCCCGGAACGCACCACGCACGGGGTGTAGTAGTTGATGCCGAGCAGGTCGACCGGCTGGTTGATGGTGGCGAGGTCGTGGTCGTGGATGTGGCCGAGACCGGCGACGCGCTCGACGATCGGCAGGATGCCCGGGGGGTACTCCCCGCGCAGCGCCGGGTCGAGGAACTGCCGGTTGAGCAGGGCGTCGACCCGTTCCACCGCCTCGGCGTCCTGCGCGGACAGCGTGAGCCCGGGGTCGTTCACCTGGCCGGGAGTGATCACCGGGGCGAGGTTGAGCATCAGGCCCACCGTCTGCGCGCCGCCGGCGCGCAGCGCCTGGGCGGCCAGGCCGTGCCCGAGCATCAGGTGGTGGGCGGCGCGGAAGGCGTCCGCCGGGGAGGTGCGGCCGGGGGCGTGCGCGCCGATGCCGTACCCGACGAACGCGGAGACCCAGGGCTCGTTGACGGTCATCCAGGCGGCGACGCGGTCGCCGAGGCGGTCGTGCACCACGCGCGCGTAGTCGGCGAGGCGGTGGGCGGTGTCCCGGGACGCCCAGCCGCCGAGGTCCTCAAGGGCCTGCGGCAGGTCCCAGTGGTAAAGGGTGAGGTACGGCGTGATGCCGGCGGCGAGGAGGCCGTCCACCAGGCGGTCGTAGAAGTCGAGCCCCGCGGGGTTGACCGGCCCCGACCCGGTGGGCTGGACGCGAGGCCAGGACACCGAGAAGCGGTACGCCATGAGGTCGAGGCGGTCCATCAGGCGGATGTCGTCGGCGTACCGGTGGTAGTGGTCGCAGGCGGTGTCGGCGGTATGGCCGTCCAGGATGGCGCCCTGGCGTCTGGAGAAGACGTCCCAGATCGACTGGCCCCGGCCGTCCACGGCGACGGCGCCCTCCACCTGGTAGGCGGCGGTGGCCGCTCCCCAGACGAAACCCTCGGGGAAGACGAGGGTCTTCCCGCGCGTGGCCACAGTGGTCGCCGTCATCGTCCCGCAGCTCCTCTTGCTCCCGCCCGTGGGGCGGCGCTGGTGCCACCCCGCCCTGCCGGGCGTCTTCACCAACGTTGTACACGACGAATGAGGGCCCGGGCAGGTCACGAACGAGCCTGTGGATAACTCGCCGGCAACGGGTGGGCCTGTGGACGGAGGGATGGGCAGGCGGCCGGGGGGAACAAGGACCGGATGAGCGAGGTTGGCCACGATCGATAGTGACCGCCCGATGCAGAAGGAGCCCAGCGCCATGCATGCCATCGTCGTCTCCCGCCCAGGTGGGCGGTCCGCGCTCGAATACACCGAAGTGGCAGACCCCTCCCCCGGACCCGGCGAGATCGTGGTCGACGTCGCGGCCGCGGGCGTCAACTTCACCGACGTCTACCACCGCGAGGGCCGCTACCCGCTGCCGACGCCGTTCACCCTCGGCTCGGAGGGCGCGGGCACCGTCTCCGCCGTGGGTCCCGACGCCGGGGACGTGGCCGTCGGCGACCGGGTGGGCTGGGTCGGCGTGCTCGGCGGCTACGCGGAGAAAGCCGTGATCCCGGCGAACCGGGCCATCCCGCTGCCCGAGGGCGTGTCCTTCGACCTCGCGGGCGCCGTGCTGCTGCAGGGCCTGACCGCGCACTACCTCACCCACTCGCTGTACGAGGTCACCACCGGGGACGACGTGCTCGTGCACGCGGCGGCCGGCGGCATGGGCCTGCTGCTCACCCAGATGGTGAAGCTGCGCGGCGGCCGGGTGATCGGCACCGTCTCCACCGAGGAGAAGGAGAAGCTGGCCCGCGAGGCCGGCGCCGACGACGTGCTGCGGTACGACGGCTTCGCCGACGCGGCGCGCGAGCTGACCGACGGCAAGGGCGTGCACGTGGTGTACGACGGGGTCGGCGCGGCCACCTTCGACGGCAGCCTCGCCGCGCTCCGCCTGCGCGGCATGCTGGCGCTGTACGGCGCGGCGAGCGGCCCGGTGGAGGCGTTCGACCCGCAGCGGCTGAACCAGGGCGGCTCGCTGTTCCTGACCCGGCCCACCCTGGCCCACTACACCGCGACCCGCGACGAGCTGCTGTGGCGCGCCGAGGAGGTCCTCGGCTGGGTGGAGTCGGGGGCGCTGAAGGTGCACGTCTCCGGCCGTTACCCGCTGGCCGACGCCGCGCAGGCGCACGAGGACCTCGAAGGCCGCCGCACCACGGGCAAGCTGCTGCTCGTCCCGTGACCGTGACGTGGTGGCGGTCGCCCTCGCCAGGCCGCCACCACGCCGCGGCGGCCGGCGGTCAGCCGGAGGTCGCCATGCCGAACAGCACGACGCCCAGGTAGACACCTCCGGCGATCGCTATCACGTGCAGCACGATGGACCACACGCGCAGAGCGGTCTCGTTCCTCATCGTCCTCACCTTCACCGGGAGCCGTTCAGCAGGCGCGCCTTGGCGGCGGCGTACTCGGCGTCGTCCAGCCTGCCCGTGCGGTGCAGCGCGGAGAGCCGTTCGAGCTGGCCCACCAGGTCGCCGGAGCCGGCGCCGCCCGACGGCACGTCCTGCGGGCGCAGCTCCACGAAGCGCGACGACGCGCGCGCGGGCGCGTCCACGGGCGGCGCGGGCGGCGCGTCCTGATCGCCGGGCAGGGTCACCGAGGTCGTCCAGCGCACCACGCCCGGCCCGGGCGGCGGCGGCGCCGGCACGGGCGCCTGGCCCCAGAACACCGACCGGAGCGCCTGACGGTTGAACAGGAACACCAGCGGGACGCCGCCCATCAGCAGGAACACCACCGCGCAGATCATGAAACCCCACTCGACGGCGGGCTGGGACGTCGCCGCCTCCAGGAAGGCCCATCCCAGGCTGAGGAACAGCGCGGGCCAGGCCAGCAGCACCACCCTCGGGCCCACCGGCAGCAGGCTGGCGGCGTACACGCCGAGGGCGGCGATGCCGCCGAAGATCGCCACCGGCATGATCCACGCGATGCCGTCCGGACAGGGCGTGGCCACCACGTACGGGCCGCCGCTCCCGCAGCTGCCGCCGATGCTCATGATGGTCCGCGAGCCCAGGAACAGCAACGTCAGGCAACAGGCCAGGCCGCCCAGTCCGAGCAGCGTTCCCAATGATTTCCTGACCAATCGGCGGGGGGTGATCACGCCCGTATGGTAGGTCACCGTCCCGAGTTGCGGAACGTACTATCTGATTTGATAATCCATCCCTTTCTCCACCGATTGCTCGACCAAGCAGTTAACGAAAACTGTCATGAGGCCGCAGGCGTTCAGCCTTCGTCCCGCGACGGCCAGCCGATCAGCCGCGCGCCGATCACCGCGGTCTCCAGCGTGAAACGTTGCGTCGGATCATCGGGCGAGAAACCGGTCAGGCGGCGGACCCGTTCCAGGCGGTACGTCACCGCGCGAGGGCTGATGCCGAGCCTGCGCGCCGCGGCCGTCTGGTTGCCCTGCGCGGCGAACACCGCCTCCAGGGTCTCCAGCAGCGGCTCGGGACCGCCCCTGGCCTGGGCCAGCGGGTCGAGCACCGTCGTGATCAGGTCCTCGATGGCCTCCCTGTCGCGCAGCAGCACGGGGAAGACCAGCAGGTCGGCGGCCTTGAGCACCTGGGGACGCAGGCCGAGCCGGTCGCCGAGCCTGATCGCGTCGCCGGCCTCGCGGTACGAGGTCACCACCCCGCCGGGACCGCGGTGCGGGCGGCCGATCCCGACCCGCCACTCCGAGGCAAGCGCGGCCCGCACGTGATGGGCGAACTCTCCGGTCGCGGCGGTCAGCGCGCCCGGCGCCACGCACACCAGCAGGCCGTCCCTGGCCGCGATCAGGATGTTGTGCGAGCCGAATCTCGCGATCAGCGCCTGCTCGATGCGGCGGATCAGCGGATCTCCGTCCGCGATGGGCTTGGTGTCCCTGGCCACGGCCACGACGTACGCCTCGGCGAGCCGCAGGCCGAAATGCTCGGCGCGCTCGGCCAGCCGTTCCGCCCGGCCCTGGAGCAGGTCGTCGATGAACGCGTGCCTGGCCGCCTCCTCCTCACGCAGGGCACGGTGCTGGGCGCCCTCGTATCCCTCGGCGTACGCGGCGACCGCGCGGCGCAGCGCACCGAGCGTGGAGGTGTCCGCGGATCGCAGGGTGAGCTCGGCGGTGAGCAGGCAGGCGTCCACGAGCGCGCGCATCGGCACACCGCGCTCGGCGGCGGAGGCCCCTCGCGCGCGTAACTCCTCGATGGTGTCCCGGGCGGGCAGGCGGCCGGTCGCGGAGGCCGCCGCCAGAACCGCGGGGTACCCGCCGAGAAGGTCGGCGGGCACCCCCGTCGCCTCGCTCACCTGAGCGAGAACGTTCATCAGACTCCTACATCACGCCGGTCGAAGGAGAGGACGGCGGTCACGACCAGCACGAGCGTGGCTGCGAGCAGCACGAGGTAGTCGACCACCGGGACACCGTTGAACAGGGGGTTTCCCTCACTGTAGTAGCGGAACGGCGAGACCCAGCTCAGCCAGTTCATCACCTCGACGTCCTTGGCCAGGGCGTTCACCACGTAGCTCGCCACCGCGAACGCGCCGGTGACGCTCAGGGCCACGGCCTTGCGGCCCGTCATCGCGCCCACGGTCACCGTCAGGGTGCCGAACAGCAGGACCAGCAGGAACAGGCCGAGGTGCGCGGCGAGGATCCGGCCCGCCGATACGCCGAGGTCCACCGCGTTCGCCGCCAGGAGGATCACCGCGAACGAGACGACGGCCACGGCGAACAGCGCCAGTGCCAGCGCCGCGTAGCGCTCCATGAGCAGGCGGCCGCGGGCGATCGGCAGGGTGAGGGTCAGCTCCAGCGTGCCCGACTCCTCCGGGGCCGCGATCGTGCGGTTGGCGACGGCCACGGCGCACATGATGAACAGCAGCGGGACGAAGAACTGGTAGATGATCGCCTGGAGGAAGCCCGCGCCGCTGGCGATGTCCTCCAGGCCGCCGAGCAGCCTGCGGATGCCGTCGGGGTACTTGGTCATGGCCGCCTGGGAGTACAGGTCGGGATTGTCGCGGATCTGCGTGAAGAAGGAGGTGTATCCCCCGGCGAACAGGCAGATCCCCACGGCCCAGCCGATCAGGGCGCGGCGGTAGTCGCGCAGCGTCTCAAGCGTGAGCGTGGGCATGGTGCTCCTCCTCGCTGTAGTAGGTGAGGAAGATCTCCTCCAGGTCCGGCTCCGCGCTGACCATGTGGACGACGGTGAACCTCGCCGCCGCCTTGATCAGCGCGTCCGGGCGGCCGTCGATGGTGCAGCGCACACTCGCGCCCTCGACCTTCAGGTCCCGCACACCCGGCAGGTCGCGGAAAGCGTCCTCGGGGACCGGTGCGTCGAAGTGGAACTCCACCCGCCGCACGGCCTTCTCGCGCAGCGCGGCGACGTCCTCCACCGCGACCAGGCGGCCGCCCCTGACGATGCCGACCCGGTCCGAGACGTGCTCCACCTCGGCCAGGACGTGCGACGACATGAGCACCGTACGGCCCGCCGCGCGGACCTCGCGCACCATCGCCAGGAACTCCTGCTGCACCAGGGGGTCCAGGCCGCTGGTGGGCTCGTCCAGGATGAGGAACTCCGGTTCGTGCATGAACGCCTGGATCAGGCCGACCTTCTGCCGGTTGCCCTTGGAGAGCTGCCCCATCCGCACGGATATGTCGGCTTCCAGCCGCTCGGCCAGCTCGTCGATCCTGTTCCGCCCGACCCCGCCCCGCACCCCTGCCAGGAACCGCAGGTAGTCCCCCGCCTTCTCCCGCCCCTCCAGCGCCAGCTCCCCCGGCAGATACCCGATCCTGGCCCGCACCGCCGAATCCTTGGGATCCGCCCCGAACACCCGGGCGACCCCGCTGGTCGGCCGTATCACATCCAGCAGCAGCCGGATCGTGGTCGTCTTCCCGGCCCCGTTAGGCCCGAGATACCCGAACACCTCCCCCGCCTGGATCTCCATCGTGAGATCCTCCAGCCCCCGCCGCGCCCCGTAGAACTTGGTAAGCCCCTCGGTCTCCACCACACCTGTCATGCCCCAAATGCTCCCGCCCCGCCCC
>NZ_JBHSRF010000152.1:0-7599 GCF_042658925.1 Sphaerisporangium aureirubrum | reverse complement strand
CCGCCCCAAGCGCCGCGCACGCGCCCCGAACACCCCACGCCGAACACCCCACCCCAACACTCCGCGCGCCGCCACGCACCCCGAAGACCCCCATGTGTCGCGCTCCGCGCTACCTACGCCGAACGCGCCACGCGCCGCGCTACCCACCCCGAAGACCCCGCGCGCCGCGCTACCCACCCCGAAGACACCGCGTGCCGCGCTACCCACCCCGACAACACCGCGTGCCGCGCTACCCACCCCGACAACACCGCGTGCCGCGCTAATCGCCTCGAACGGCCCGCGCCGCGCTAGCCACCCCGAACTTGCCGACCCCGACACTCACTCCACGCCGGACACTCCACGCGGCGCGCCACGTGTCCCGAACGCCCATGTGCATCGCCACGCTCGCGCCGCACGCGTCGGCCGCCGCCCAATGGGCGTGCAGCGCGCCGCATCATCGGCCCGCCCCCGACGGACGTACCGCACCGCACCGCTGGTGTCCCCACCACGGCGTCACGTCAGGTGCGCGGCCAGCAGGGGGGTTAGGCCTCTCGGGCGCGGAGGGTGGCTCGTACCTGTTTGAGGGCGGAGACGTAGTCGCGGAGGTCGGGGCGCATGGCCACGGCTATGGTGAGGGGCTCGTGGGCGGCTTCCATGTCGCCGGTGCGCCATAGGGACATGCCTAGGCCGAAGTAGGCGTAGTCCTCGGTGGGGTTGGCGGCGACTATCCAGCGGAAGCTGTCGGCGGCGTCGGCGTAGCGGCGGGAGTTGAACTGGGCTCTGGCCAGGGCCTCCCTGATGCTGCGGGAGTCGGGCTCGGCGTCGGCGGCGCGGGCCAGGATGGCCGCGGCGGCGGCGGGGCTGCCGTCCTTGAGGAGCTTTACGCCCCGCTGGAACCACTCGTAGACGTCGCCGGCGGGACCGCCGGGTTCCTGGTCGGGGGAGTCATCGGGCCGGGTCGGGCCGTTTCGTCCCTGCATCATCCTGCAAGGCCTCCTTCAGACGACAAAGGGTCATCCCGGCTTCCTGACGAGCCGGGCAGCGCAACGACGTCGGGGCTGTCTCTAGACGACTCAGGCCTTTATGGCACCATGCCCGGTATGGCGATTCCTGAACTGCCATCACCTGGCGGGCTGGTGCTCCACCCGTTTCGCGGGGTGCGCTACGCAGTCGACGATCTGGCCGCGGTCACTTCCCCACCGTACGACGTCATCGCGCGGGAAGACGTCCAGAGCCTTCTGGACTCACACCCCAACAACATCGTGCGCCTAATCCTTCCCGGAACTGGAGAGGGACGGTACGACGAGGCCCGGGACACGCTGCGATCATGGCTTGACAGCGGCGTGCTGGTGAGCGACGACGTGCCGGCGCTCTACCTCTACGAGCAAAGCGGCCCGGACGTGCTCCTGCGCGGGCTCATCGGCGAACTCGGGCTGCGCGCCCCGAAGGAGCGGGTGATCCTGCCGCACGAGGACGTGATGCCGGGCACGGTCGCGGACCGCCTGGCGTTGATGCGCGCCACCGAGAGCAACCTGGAGCCGATCTTCCTGCTCTACGACGGCGCGGCGGCCACGGCCGACCTGGTCTCCGAGGTGGCGGACACGCGGGCCCCGCTCATCGAGGTGCACATCGGCGACGGCCTCACGCACCGCCTTTGGGCGCTGACCGACCCGGCCGAGCAGGACCTCGTCGCGGCCGACCTGCGCGGCCACCAGGCGATGATCGCCGACGGGCACCACAGGTACGCCACCTACCTGGCCTTGCAGCGGGCCGAGCACGACGCCGGGCGAGGGCCTGGGCCGTGGGACTACGGGCTGGCCATGCTGGTCGACTCGGTGGCCTACCCGCCCAATCTGCACGCCATCCACCGGGTGATCCCGGGGCTTTCGCTGGAGGAGGCGGCGGCCCGGGCCAAGGGCGCCTGGCAGGTGCACGAGTACGCCGCAGTGGACGACGCGCTGGCCGCCCTCGCCGAAGCGTCCCCGCCGTCGTTCGTGCTGGCGGGGAACGGGCCCGCTCACCTGCTCACCGATCCCGATCCTGTGCAGATCGAGCGCGCGATGCCCGCCGCGCGGTCGGCGCAGTGGCGGTCGCTGGTCACCTCGGTCCTGTCGGAGTTCCTGCTGCCCAGGGTCTGGGGCATGCGGGACGACGAGGAGTCGGTGCGCATCGTCCACCACGACCCCTACGCCGCCATCCGGATGGCCCGCGCCGAGTCCGGCACCGCGGTGATCGTCCCCGCCCTGAACGTCGACGACGTGCTCACCGTGGCCGCCGGAGGCGAGAGAGTCCCCCGCAAGTCCACATCGTTCGGCCCCAAACCCCGCACCGGCCTGGTCCTCCGCACCTTCTCCACCCCCTGACGACCTCATTCCCCTTCCCCTCTCCTGGTCGAGGCCCCCGCCCCCACTGCCCCAGGCGGCGCCACCCCGGCCACCCCGGCTGTCCCGGCACCGGAGGTCGGACCGACGGCGGGGAACTCCACGTGGAAGGCGCCCGCGGTAGGGGGATCGCCGACGGGCGCCCCCACGCGGCCACCGTTCAGGATGGAGGAGTCGACGGCGGGGCGGGCCGCAAGGAACCCTGCCGGGGAACCGTCGGGGGGTGTCTCTGCGGGGGAAGGGACGGCGGTGGGGGCTAGTGTGGGGGGTTGGGTTTGGGTGGGGTTGAGGGTTTGGGCTTGGTGGACTTCTACCTCGTAGGTGCTGGTGTGGCGGGTGGTCCAGAATCTGTGGTGAAGGGCGCCTTCGATGCTGACGGTGTCGTCCACCTGCCAGGTGGTGACCAGGGCGACGACCTGTTGGTCGAAGGTGACGCAGGTGATGCCGTCGGATTTTTTGGTGCTCGGGTGGCCAGGGGGGCGGCGGACGGCCAGGCCCCAGGTCGTGACCTGGTCGCCGTTGGGCAGTTGCCTGCTTCTCGGGGGCTTGGAGACCCGGCCGACCAGTCTCACCTCGTTGCGGTGCACCTGTTTCCCCTCTCTGTCGCGGCTGACGAGAGAGATTCTTCGGGGCTGTCGCGACGGCGGGGCGGTAGAGCGTGGTTCTGTGGACGACGTGGCCTACGCTCGTGTCCGAACACGGTCGAAAGCGGGATATCGAGGGAGTGGCCTGTGGACAACGTGACACCTCTGGGCGGTGACGTCTACGAGATCGACACGCGGATGGCCGGGTTCTCCGGCATCACCGCCGGCTACCTGATCCTCGGCGACCGGCCCTGCCTCGTGGAGACGGGCACCTCGACCTCCGCCCCGGTGGTCCGCGACGCGCTCGCGTCGCTCGGCGTCGGACCGGACGATCTCGCCACCGTCGTCGTCACGCACATCCACCTGGACCACGCCGGCGGGGTCGGCGACATCGCGGGCTTCTACCCGGGCGCCGAGATCGTCGTGCACGAGAAGGGCGCGCGGCACCTGGCCGACCCGTCCCGGCTCATGGCCAGCGCCCGCATGGTGTGGGGCGACCAGCTGGACGTCCTGTTCGGCGCCCTCGCCCCCACCGACGCCTCCCGGATCCGGGCACTCGGCGACACCGGGAACATCGACCTCGGCGGCGGCCGGACGCTGTCCAGCCACTACGCGCCCGGCCACGCCAAGCACCACGTCGGGCTGCTCGACTCCGCCACCGGCGACCTGTACGTCGGGGACGCCGCCGGGGTGTACCTCCCGGAGACCGGCGACCTCCGGCCCGCCACCCCGCCGCCGGACTTCGACCTGCGGACCGCGCTGGACTCGGTGGCGCTGTTCGGCGCCCTCGGGCCCCAGCGGCTGCTGTTCAGCCACTACGGTCCCGTGGCGGACGTCCCCGGCACGCTGGAGCGGTCGGCGGAGGAACTTCGGGTGTGGGTGGATCTCACCCGGCAGGCGCATTCGGAGGGCCTGGACCTGGACCACGCCGTGGCGATGGTCCGCGACCGGACCCGCGAACGCTACGCGGCCTCGGCGTCCGACGACGAGGACGTGCGGGAGCGGTTCGAGATGCTCAGCGGGGCGCCGTCGAACGTGGCCGGGATCATGTACTGGCTGGAGCGCACCAAGCCCGAGTCCTGACGCCCCTACCAGGGCGGCACGGCACGGCCACGACGGGACGGTACGCCACTGGCACCGTCTCCGGATTCCCCTGCCGTGCATAGGATGCCGCCGACGGGGAACGATGACCGGCGGGCGCCGCGCGCCTTCACGCTAGGCGGCGCCCACCATCATTTCCTGCCGCCTGTTCAGCTCGTGCGCTTGTCCGAACCGATCTCGCCGTCGCCCTGGCCGGAGCCGTGCTCGCCCGGCTTGTCGTCCTTCGCGTCGTTTTCGTCGGCGTCGTCCGCCGCCTCCGGGTCGTAGCCCACGGCGGGCACCCCGAAGTTCGGTTCGATGAAGGCCGGCACCATGCCGCCCGGACCCGCCACCGGCTCGTCGATGTCCGGACCCGCCGCCGGCTCGTCGATCACGCTGCCGCCGGTCTCGGCGTCCTCGTCATCGTTCTCGGCGGTGACGAGGTCGGCGGTGACGGGTTCGGCGATGATGGGTTCGGCGGTGACGACGTCCTCGGGGGCGTCGGCCTGCGGTTCGTCCGCGATCTCGTCGATCTCGGCGACCTCCAGGATCTCGACCACGCCGCCGGCGGTGCCGGCTTCGTCATCGGCCGGCTGCTCGGTCGCCTCGGCCGATGCCTCGGGCTCGTCGTCGTCGTCGACATCGGCTTCGGTGTCGTCGTCCGCGTCGTCCGCGTCCTGGTCGGTGGGGGCGGCGGGGGCGAGGTCGCCGTCCTCGTCCTCGTCGTCCTCTAGGTCCTCGATCACCGAGCCGGTGAGCTCGGCGTAGCGTTCGGCCGCGTCGGTCTCGCCGTCCTCGTCGAAGGTCATGGCGCGCTCGAACCACTCCGTTGCCGCGTCCTCGTGCCCCGCCTCGGCCAGCGCGTCGGCGTAGGCGAAGGTCAGACGCGCCGACCACGGATGCGGCGTCTGGTCCCGCAGCTCGGCGAGCCGCTGGAGCGTGATCACGGCCGCGTCGTGCTGGCCGAGGTCCCGCCGGGCCCCGGACTCCACGATGGCGAGTTCGACGCGCCCCTCACGGTCCAGCTTCGCGGCCTCCGGCGACCGGACGAGGTCGAGGGCCCGCTCCGGGCGTCCCAGACCGCGCTCGCAGTCGGCCATGACGGGCAGGTAGGCGTCCGAACCGGTCAGCCGCCGCGCGGCCCGCAGGTCGCTCAGCGCCTCGGCGTAATGACCCGCGTGGTACGCCGCCACGCCGACCGCCTCACGGACGACGCCGATGCGGGCGGCGAACCGCCGGGCGACCTTGGCGTGCTCGTACGCGCGCTCGGCGTCCTCGTCGCCGAGGGCCCGCTCGGCCGCCACCAGGTGGCAGGCGATCAGGTCGGCCAGGTCGGTCGGCAGGGAACGCAGCTCGTCCCGGACGTCCTTCTCCAGCTCCTCCGGCGTGATGTCCGCCGCCAGCTCCGGCAGCGGCTCCCGCTCCTCGCGAGGGGCCCGGTCGTCGTTCCTGGTGAACGGCCGGTCGCCGTCCCTGCCGTACCGGGAGCGGGCGCCGCCGTCGGCGTACGCGCCGTCGCGGTCGCGGGGCCCGCGGTCGTCCCGGTCACGGCGGCCGGCGAAGGACCCGCCGCGATCGTCGCGGCCCTCCCGGCTGAACGGGCGGGGGCCGCCGCGATCGTCGCGCTGGAAGGGGCGACGCTCGTCCCGCTGGAAATCCCGGCCGCCGCCACGGTCATCGCGATCGGCGGGACGCCCGCCGCGATCGTCGCGATCGGCGGGACGGCCACCACGCTCGTCGCGGTTGAACGGACGCCCGCCGCGATCGTCGCGGTTGAAGGGACGGCCGCCACGGTCGTCGCGGTTGAACGGACGCCCGCCGCGATCGTCCCGGTTGAAGGGACGGCCGCCGCGGTCGTCTCGGCCCCGGTCCGGGCCGGTGTCGCGGAAGGAGCTCGGTCCACGGTCGCCGGTGTCACGACGCTGCCAGTCGCCCCGGGGGCCGCGGTCGTCGCGGTCCCGGCTGTACGGAGGGCGTGAACCCGGGCCGTGCCGGTCGTCACGCTGGAAGGAACGGCCGCCGCGGTCGCCCCCGCCGCTCCGCTCCTCCCGGCCGCCACGGTCATCAGGCCGCCCGGCCTGGTCGTCGCGGTTGAACGAACGCCCGCCACGGTCGTCGCGGTTGAACGGACGCCCCCCGCGATCGTCGCGGTTGAACGGACGGTCACCACGGTCGTCACGGTTGAAGGGACGCCCGCCACGGTCGTCACGGTCGTAGGGACGCCCGCCACGGTCGTCACGGTCGGACGGCCGTCCACCACGGTCGTCACGGTTGAAGGGACGGTCACCACGGTCGTCACGGTTGAAGGGACGCCCGCCACGGTCGTCACGGTCGAAGGGACGTCCGCCGCGGTCGTCACGGCCGTAATGACGGGCCGGACGGTCGTCGCGGTTGAAGGGACGGCCACCTCGGTCGTCGCGGTCGTCGCGACGGAAGGAAGAACTCCGGTCGTCACGGTCCCGGCCGCCGAAGGAGCCGCCGGGACGGCTGTCACGCCGTTCCCCGTAGCGGGTGTCGGGTCGGCCACCTCGGTCGCCGCCGTAGGATCCGCCGCGGTCGGAGGGCCCGCGGTCGTCGCG
Organism: Sphaerisporangium aureirubrum; assembly: GCF_042658925.1. NCBI lineage: Bacteria > Bacillati > Actinomycetota > Actinomycetes > Streptosporangiales > Streptosporangiaceae > Sphaerisporangium > Sphaerisporangium aureirubrum. The sequence continues at coordinate 996 of NZ_JBHSRF010000152.1, read as the reverse complement.
GGAGGGGAAACGGTCGCCACGGCCGCGGTCGCCGCCGTAGGAGCGGCCGCCACCGCCGGGGCGGTCGTCGCGGTTGAACGGACGGCGCTCGCCCTGGCCGCCGCGGTCGTCGCCGCCCTCACGGTTGTACGGACGCGGGCCGCGGCGGTCGTCACCCTGGAAGGGGCGGCGTGCCTCGCCACGGTCACCGAAGGATCCACGGCCGCGGTCGTCCCGGGAGCCGTAGCCGCCGCCCGGGCGGCCCTCGCGGCGGTCGCCGTAACGCGGGGCACCGCCCTCCGGACGATCACCGGAGGAGCCACGCTCGCTGGAGGAGCCACGGTCGCCGTACGAACCACGGCCGCCCGAGGGGCGGTCACCGTCGCGGCCGCGGTCGCCGCGGTCGTCGCGCTGGAACGGACGCCCGGAGCGGCCATCGCGGTCGCGGTACCCCTGGCCCCCGGCGGGGCGGCTGTCACGGCGGTCGCCGTGGCGGGGGCCGTCGCCGCGGCGCCCCTCGCCCTCGTTCGCCCGGCCACCACGGGGGGCCTCGGGGCGGTCGTCACGCGACTGCCTGGGTTCGCCCTCGGCCCGGTCGCCGCCGCGCTCGGCCGGCTCTTCACGTCCGTTGTCTCTGTTCACTTCTGTCCTTCGTAGCTAGCTCACCGCGTCCGCCGCGATCTTCGTCTCATCCACCGCGCCGATGTGCTCGGAAAAAGATGATCTATCGGGCCGCGGGGCACAGCCTCATGTACCTCGTCGCTGCCGCCCTCGGTGTCTTACGCGACGAAGGCCACCCATGGTGGGGTGGCCAGGCACGTCCCAGCCTAGCAAGGCGCCCGTGGTCCCCGGGACGCTCCGGAGCACGCACGGGGCCGCAAACGCGAAACGGCCGCCCAGGTTAGCCTGGGCGGCCGTTGTCGTGACAACACACCAGGTGTGTTGTGAATGTTTGTCCGGCGGTGTCCTACTCTCCCACACCGTCCCCGGTGCAGTACCATCGGCGCTGGACAGCTT
>NZ_JBHSRF010000151.1:0-7681 GCF_042658925.1 Sphaerisporangium aureirubrum | reverse complement strand
GAGCCGGGCAGACCGGAGGCAGCGTCGCCTCCATCCCCTACTCCTACTCCTGTGACACCCCCTCGCAGGTGAAGTCCATCGTCACCGGCGGCGCCGGGTCCGGGAGGATCAACATCTGACCGTCCGCCTGGTCTCCCCTGCCTGTCCACCCAGGCCGGGAGGGCCGTCCGGCGGGTGCCGCGCCGCCCCGGATCCACGGATCCGGGGCGGCGTCGTTCCCGGACATCGGACGGCGCGGCGAGTGCACCGGGGCCTCGATTTGAACGTTTCAGCTCGTTCACGTACATGAAACACGCCGAGGGCGGTGCGACCGCCGAGTGCACAGGTAGAAGGCATCGCGAACCCCGGCATTAACTCCGATGTTTCACAGATGTTGCCGACGGCATTGACAGCGATCGTGGCTTATCTACCTTTGAGTTGTTCGTAGTCGTGTATGGCATCCACATATGTGAATCCGTGAGATGCCAGAGGTCCTATCAATCAAGGAGTTTCCCGTGAGGAGAACGAAGGCGAGCATCCTGCTCACCCTGACGGCCGCCGCCGGTCTGACGCTGGCCGGGTCCGTTGCCGACAGCGCGGCCGCCACCCCCGCCCACCAGCAGATCGCCCTCGCGGGCCCCGCGGACCTGGTCGGCTGGGCCACCCAGGGCGGCGGCACCTCCGGCGGCGGCGGCGCGCCGCCGACCACGGTGACCAGCGCCTCGGCGCTCACCAGCGCGCTGACCGCGTCGGGCGCCGGGGTGGTCCGCGTCTCGGGCACCATCAACTGCTCGGGCATGCTGCGCGTCGCGTCCAACAAGAGCGTTCTCGGCAACTCCGGCGCCACCCTGGTCGGCTGCGGCCTGAACGTCTCCAACGCCTCGAACGTGATCATCCGGAACCTGACCTTCCGGAACTGGGGCGACGACGCGATCAACGTCCAGTACTCCACCCGGGTCTGGATCGGCAACAACACCCTCAGCAACGGCAGCGACGGCGCGATCGACATCAAGCGCGCCAGTGACTTCGTGACGGTCTCCTGGAACCGGGTCTTCAGCCACGACAAGACGATGCTGCTCGGCCACAGCGACGACAACGGCGGCGAGGACCGCGGCCACCTGCGCGTCACCTACCACCACAACTACTTCGACGGCACCAACCAGCGCCATCCGCGGGTCCGCTTCGGCAACCCCGTGCACGTCTTCAACAACTTCTACCGCAGCGTCGGCGGCTACGGCGTCGCCTCCACCGAGGGCGCCGGCGTCCTGGTCGAGTGCAACTACTTCGAGAACACCAGCGACCCGTACCACCTCGGCGAGGCCGACTCCGGTCCCGGCACGCTGGTCGCCCGCAACAACCACAAGGTGAACTCGGGAGCCGGGCAGACCGGCGGCAGCGTCGCCTCCATCCCGTACTCCTACTCCTGTGACACGCCGTCGCAGGTGAAGTCCATCGTGACCGGCGGCGCGGGCGCCGGCCGCGTCGGCGTCTGAGCCGTCCACCCGGCCCGGACCAGGGCGCCGCCCGGATCAGCGGATCCGGGCGGCGCCTTCGTCATGCGCGGAGTCCCACAGCGCGGCACGGACCAGGGGAACTCCGCATGTCACAGCTCGGCGTAGTCGGCCAGGAACAGGGCCTCGGTGACGGCCGTGCGGCACAGCTCCTGGAGGTCCACCCGCTCGTTGGGCGCGTGGATCGCCGCCTCCTCGTCCTCCGCGCCGAACAGCAGGATCTCGGCGGCGGGGAACAGCTTGGCGAACGTCGCGACCAGCGGGATGGATCCGCCCGAGCCGATGTCGCGCGGCGAGCGGCCGTAGGCGCGCTTCATCGCGCGGTTGAGCGCCGACCGGGCCCGGCCGCCGGTGTCCGCGAGGTAGCCCGAGCCGAGCACCTGGTCGGTGACCTGGACCTGGACGCCCCACGGCGCGGCCCGCCGCAGGTGACCGACCACGTCCGCGGCGGCCGCCGAGGGGTCGCTCCCGGGCGGCACCCGGACGGTGACCCTGGCCCGCGCAACGGCCTGCACGGCGTTGACCGCGCCGCGCACCGTCGGCACGTCCAGGCCGGTGACCGTGATGGCGTACGACGCCCAGAGCCGGTCGGCGAGCGGGCCGGAGCCGCTCAGCGCCACGCCGTCGACCACGCCGGCGGTGGCGCGGAACTCCTCCTCGGACGGCCCGGTGCCGAGGAACACGCCCCTGGGCAGGCCGGGCACCCGGATGTCGCCGTTGTCGTCGTGCAGCGAGGCGAGGACGCGGATCAGGGCGGCCAGCGCGTCCGGCGCGGCGCCGCCGAAGGAGCCGCTGTGCAGGGCCTCCTTCAGCGTGCGCACCTCGACGGTGAACGCGGCGAGGCCCCGCAGGGACGTGGTGACCGCGGGGTCGCCGACGGCGGGGTTGCCGGTGTCGGCCACGATGATGGCGTCCGCCCGGACCAGCTCGGGGTTGCGCTCGACGAACCGCTCCAGCCGCTCGCCCGCGTACTCTTCCTGGCCCTCGATGATGACCTTGACGCCCACCGGGAAGCGGCCCTGGAACGCGCGCAGCGCCAGCACGTGCGAGATGAGGCCCGACTTGTCGTCCGCGGCGCCCCGGCCGTACAGCCGGCCGTCGATCAGGGTGGGGCTGAAGGCGGGGGTGCGCCACAGGGACTCGTCCCCGGCCGGCTGCACGTCGTAGTGCGCGTAGAGCAAGACGGTGGGTGCTCCGGGCGGCGCGGGGGCCTCGGCGTACACGGCGGGGAAGCTGCCCTCGACCGGGATGCGCTGGACGTGCGGCAGGCCCGTGGAGCGCAGCAGCTCTTCGGTCATCGCCGCGGCCGCGTGCACCGCCTCCTCGGGGTGGCCGGGGAAGGCGACCGAGGGGATGGCCACGAGCCGGGTCAGGTCTTCCACGGCACGCGGCATGCCGGCACTGACGGCGTACTCGATCTCCTCAGGGGTCACTGGGTGTGTCTCCCGCATTCTTCTCGGGTGTGATTCGACACATTGCACCACAGGTGAGAGGCCACTCGGACCGCCGTCGGCGATCTGTGGAAAGCCCCGCGGCGTTTGCCCCAGCCGTCCCCCATATTGCCGGAGCCTTGGCTCTGTAGGGGTTTGCGATCCCGCTCGCGTGGCAGTTGATCTGCGACACTCGCAAACGGATTTCGTCGTTGTTACATACCGATCTCGCGGATTCCGAAGTTCTTGCATAGTGTCACCACGCAACCGGTTGTAATCATGCGTCTGCACCATGCACACTGAGGTAAGCCGAGATCACTGAGGAAGATATCCATGACGCGACCCGAGACCGACACGGCCGCCGTCCTGAAGGCCGCCCAGGACAACCTGTGGATGCACTTCACCAGGCACAGCTCCTACGACGCCGGCGAAGTGCCGATGATCACCCGTGGTGACGGTGCGTACATCTACGACATCCACGGCAAGCGCTACCTGGACGGTTTGTCCGGGCTGTTCGTCGTCCAGGTGGGTCACGGGCGTGCCGAGCTGGCCGAGGCCGCGGCCAAGCAGGCGCAGGAGCTCGCGTTCTTCCCTCTGTGGTCGTACGCCCACCCCAAGGCCGCCGAGCTGGCCTCCCGGCTCGCCGAGCTGACGCCGGGCGACCTGAACCGCGTGTTCTTCACCACCGGCGGCGGCGAGGCCGTCGAGTCGGCGTGGAAGCTCGCCAAGCAGTACTTCAAGATCACCGGCAGGCCGGACAAGTACAAGGTGATCAGCCGGTCGATCGCGTACCACGGCACCCCGCAGGGCGCGTTGTCCATCACCGGCATCCCGGCGTTCAAGGCACCGTTCGAGCCGCTGGTGCCCGGGTCCGTCCGGGTGCCCAACACGAACTACTACCGCGCGGACGAGATCACCGGAATGCCCGGGATGACCCCCGAGCAGTTCGGCCGCTGGGCCGCCGACCAGATCGGCAAGGCGATCGAGATGGAGGGGCCCGACACCGTCGCGGCCGTCTTCGTCGAGCCCGTGCAGAACGCCGGCGGGTGCTTCCCGCCGCCGCCCGGGTACTTCCAGCGCCTGCGGGAGATCTGCGACCAGCACGACGTGCTGCTGGTGTCGGACGAGGTCATCTGCGCGTTCGGGCGGCTCGGCACGATGTTCGGCGGCCAGAAGTTCGACTACGTGCCGGACATCATCACCTGCGCCAAGGGCCTGACCAGCGGATACTCGCCGATCGGCGCCATGATCGCCTCCGAGCGGCTGTTCGAGCCCTTCGCGTCGGGCACCACCACGTTCAGCCACGGGTACACCTTCGGCGGCCACCCCGTCTCGGCGGCGGTGGCGCTGGCCAACCTCGACCTGTTCGAGCGGGAGGACCTGCTCGGTCACGTCCAGCGCAACGAGCCCGTGTTCCGGGCCAAGCTGGAGACGCTGCGCGACCTGCCCATCGTCGGCGACGTGCGCGGCGCCGGGTACTTCTACGGGATCGAACTGGTCAAGGACCGCGACACCAAGGAGACCTTCGACGACGAGGAGTCCGAGCGGCTCCTGCGCGGTTTCCTGTCCAAGGCGCTGTACGAGGCCGGGCTCTACTGCCGCGCGGACGACCGCGGCGACCCGGTCGTGCAGCTCGCCCCGCCGCTGACCTGCGGCCCGGAGGAGTTCGACGAGATCGAGTCGATCCTCCGCTCCGTCCTCACCGAAGCCTGGAAGCGGCTGTAGGGCGGGACCACGTCCGGCGGACGGGCGCCGGGCGTCACCCTTGAGCTAATCCTGAAAGGATCTCGCGATGAAGATCGGCGTGCCTGCCGAGGTCAAGAACCACGAGTACCGAGTCGCCGCGACGCCGGCGGGCGTGCACGAGCTCGTCCGCCACGGCCACGACGTGTACGTGCAGCGTGGCGCGGGCCTCGGCTCGCACATCGGCGACGAGGACTACCTGTTCGCCGGTGCGAAGATCCTGGACACCGCGGACGAGGTGTGGGGCCAGGCCGACCTGGTGCTGAAGGTCAAGGAGCCCATCGCGGAGGAGTACCACCGCATGCGCGAGGGCCAGGTGCTGTTCACGTACCTCCACCTCGCCGCGTCGCGGCAGTGCACCGACGCGCTCCTCTCGCGCGGCGTGACGGCCATCGCGTACGAGACCGTGCAGGTGGGGCGCGGCCTTCCGCTGCTGGCCCCCATGTCCGAGGTGGCCGGCCGTCTCGCGCCGCAGGTGGGCGCGTACAACCTGATGCGCTTCAACGGCGGGCGCGGGGTACTCCCCGGCGGCGTCCCTGGTGTCGCCCCCGCCAAGTTCGTGGTGATCGGCGGCGGCGTCTCGGGCCTGAACGCCGCCCAGGTGGCCGTGGGCATGGGCGCCGACGTCACGATCCTCGACGTCAACATCGACCGCCTCCGCGAGATCGACGCCATCTACCAGGGGCGCCTGCGCACCATCGTCTCCACGCGGTACGCCATCGAGCAGGCCGTCGTGGAGGCCGACCTGGTGATCGGCGCCGTCCTCATCCCGGGTGCCAAGGCCCCGACCCTTGTCTCCAACGAGCTGGTCTCCCGCATGAAGCCCGGCTCGGTGCTGGTCGACATCGCCATCGACCAGGGCGGCTGCTTCGAGGACTCCCGTCCCACCACGCACGCCGAACCCACCTACCGGGTCCACGACAGCATCTTCTACTGCGTCGCCAACATGCCCGGCTCGGTGGCCAACACCTCCACCTACGCCCTGACCAACGCCACGCTGCCCTACGCGGTGAAGCTGGCGGACAAGGGCTGGCTGGAGGCCCTGCGCCACGACCCGTCGCTGGCCCTGGGCCTGAGCACCCACGCTCACACGCTCACCAACGCGCAGGTCGCCGAGGCCCACGCACTCCCGCACATCCCGGTCGCCGAAGTTCTCGTCTGACCCCCCTGCGGGTCAGGTGGTGCCGAGGCGCTTGCGCAGGTCCCGGCAGGTGGAGAGGACGTGTTCCACCTCGGTGGGCGTGGGCCAGGGGGCCGTGCCGGGGCGGATCAAGGTCAGCCGGACCGAGGCCAGGTGCTCTATGGCCGAGGTGGGCAGGCCGCTCTGGTCGGTCAGCCAGGTGATCAGGTCGGCGGGATGGTCGCGGCGGCGGGTCAGGCAGTCCCAGGTGCCGAGGATCTCGGTGAGATCGGGGAGGCGCAGCGTGGTGCCGCCGCGGCGGCCCGCGGCGGCGGCGGCCAGCTCGGCCCGAGCGGTCAGCTCGGGCTCGACGGGACGGTCCCAGATCGACGCCTGACGGGCGGTGAAGTGCGCGTCCGGCTCCAGGGCGGCGAGTTCCTGCGCAGCTCCCGGGTGGCCGTGGCCGGCGGCCTGGCGGAGCCAGTGCCGGCCGCCGCGCAGGTCGTTGTGCTCGGCGATGAGCAGCAGGCCGAAGTTGTACGCCGCCTCGGGATCGCCGCCCGCGGCGGCCCGGCCGAACCAGTGCCCGGCGGCGGCGGGGTCCTCCAGCTCGACGCACACGAAGCCGGCCATCCGCTGGTCCTCCAGCCGGCCGAAGTGGGCACCCCGTTCGAACCACGCGCGGGCGGTGCGCAGGTCCCGGCGGGCCAGGGCGAGGCGTCCGAGCTGGGAGGCCGCGCCGGGGTGGTCGGCCTTGGCCGCCAGGCGGTACAGGGACTCGGCGCCCTCGGGGTCGCGGGTCGCGTGCAGCAGGCGCCCGAGGTGGTAGGCGGCGTCCGCGTGCCCGGCGCGGGCCGCGTACTCCCACCACGCGCGGGCCCGCGTCTCGTCGCCGGACGCGTAGGCGAGGAACGCGAGGTCGTGCGCCGAGGCGAGGTCCCCTGCCGTGGCGGCGCGGTGGTGCCAGTCGCGGGCGGCGGTGTCCTCGCCGACGTCCTCGCACAGCAGTGCCAGCCGCCGCGCGGCGGGGCGGGACCCGGCCGCGGCGGCGCTCTCGAACCAGCGGCGGGCCCGCCGCACGTCCCCGCGCTGCTCCAGCAGCAGCGTGGCGAGGTTCACCGCGGCCTCGGCGTCCCCGGCGCCCGCGGCGAGCTCGTACCAGGTGATCGCCTCGTCGACGCTGCCGTGCTTCTCGTGCCAAACGCCGAGGTTGTACGCGCTGTCGATGTTCCCGGCGCCCGCGGCCCGCTCCCACCAGTGGCGCGCGGCCGACCGGTCGCCGCGCCGCGCGTACAGCCGCCCGAGCCGGTGCGCCGCCCCGGCGTCCCCGGCCTGCGCGGCGCTCAGCAGTTCACCTTCCCCGGACTCGCCCGCCCCCGGGCCCGGTCCGGACGGCTCGGCGGGCTCGGGCGAACGGGGCATGGGGACGGCGGGCCGGGCGACGGCCGCGTCCGGTTCACCCTGCCACCACGTCATGGGGGACAGAGTCGCACGCGATTCAAAGAGATGGAACATAATCGACGGCATCTTGCCGTCCGGCGAAAGGCGTTTGACCCGCCCACGACAAGGGGATATGCCCCGCCGCACCGGAGATAGGTCAGGAACTCCCTCGATCCTTTATGTCGATAAATCCGACATACATCCCCATCCCACAAACAAACCGCACCCGCCCCACCGGCTGCGCCGGCAACCGCACCACCCTCTCCCCACCCACCGGCACCACAACTTCCCGCCCCAAAACAACCACCGACCTCCCACACCCCGGATCCCCCACCGCCCGAAACACCACCTCCACCCCCCGCCCAGCCCCCACCACCACAACCCCCGGCCGATACCCCCCCTCCGTAACCCAAACAGTAACAACCTGAACCCCCCCACCCCCCACCCCACTACCGGTC
>NZ_JBHSRF010000150.1:0-7717 GCF_042658925.1 Sphaerisporangium aureirubrum | reverse complement strand
CGCGCGGTGCCCGCGGGTCTCCCCGGCGGCACGGCGGCCGGCGCGGGCGCTCCGGCGGGCCACGGGGGCGGCGCGGGACGCGCGCCGGGGACGAAGGCGGGGCCGCGGGGCCTGCCGAGGCCCAGGTGTTCGCTCATCTCGCCCGCCTCCTCAAGGGATCCTGGAGAACCACAGCAGGGACGTGCCGGCCGCGACGGCCGCCGCCAGCAGGCCGATGCCGACGAACCACGGCCACACCTCACGACGCTCGGTGCGGTACCCCACGGACGTGCCGATGTCCTCGTAGACGGCCTGCAACTGGTCGCCGGAGGCCGCCTCGTAGAACCCGCCGCCGGTGGTGCCGGCGAGGTCGCGCAGCGCGGGCCCGTCCACCGGGACCGGCACCGACTGCCCGCCCAGCTCGATGCTGCCGTCCTGCGTGCCGTAGGCGATCGTGGTGACGGGGACGCCGCCGCCGGCCGCCTGCTCGGCCGCGGCCCGCATCGGCCTGCCGGTGGTGTTGGAGCCGTCCGACAGCAGGACGATGTGCGACGGCGGCGGGTCCTCGCCCGCCTGGGCGTCGATCGAGCGGATGGCGTCCAGCGACGAGAACACGGCCTCGCCGATGGCCGTGCCCGAGTCCGTGGTCAGCCGGTCGATGGCCGACAGCACGGCCGGCCGGTCCAGGGTGGGCGGCACGGCCACGGCCGCCGAGGACGAGAACGCCACCAGCCCCAGGTTGAACCGCTCGGGGAGCCCTTGGACGAAACGCCGGGCGGCCTCGCGCGCCGCCGTGAACCGGTCGGGGGCCACGTCGGTGGCCTGCATGGACGCGGACACGTCGAAGGCGACCACGATCGTCGCCCGCTCGCGGGGGACGCTCACCTCGGCGCTCGGCCGGGCGAACCCGACGACGAGCAGGATCAGCATGGCCCCGAACGCCGCGGCGGGCACGTGCCTTCGCCAGCCGGGCCCTTCCGGGGCCACCTTGTCGAGCAGGTCCAGGTTGGTGAAACGGACGGCGTAACGGCTGCGCCGCGCGTACATGACCACGTAGAGCACGGCGATCGCGAGCACGGGGACGAGCAGCCACAACCAGACGGGGGACAGCAGCGTCATGCGGCGTCGCCTCCTCCGGGGCGCGGCGGCGGGGGCGCGGCCCCGGCGAGGCGGCGCTGGTTCATCACGTGCTCCACCAGGTCGCGCACCCAGTCGCGGTCGGTCCGCAGCCGCAGATGGGCCGCCCCGGCGCGGCGCAGCGCCGCCCCGATGGCCGCGCGCTGCCCGGCCGCCGCCTCCGCGTAGCGTGCGCGCAGGCGGGGCGAGGCGGTGGACACCTCGCGGCGCCTGCCCGTCTCGGGGTCGACGAGCGTCAGCACACCCACGTAGGGCAGCTCCAGCTCGCGGGGGTCGACGACCTCGACGGCGAGCACCTGGTTGCGGACCGCCAGGTGGCGCAGCGGGCGCTCCCACGTGGCGGGGTCGTCCAGGAAGTCGGAGACGACCACGACCAGGCAGCGGCGCCGTGCCGAGCGCCGCAGCTCCTCGGCGGCCGTGCCGAGCGCCCGCGCGGGGCCGCCCGGCTCGGCCCTGGGCAGGGTGTGGATCGTCCGCAGCAGCGCCATCAGCTGGGGACGGCCGGTGCGGGCGGGCAGCCGCCGTACCGTGCCGCCGTGCAGGACGTGCGCGCCGATGCGGTTGCCGGTGCGGGCGGTGAGGAATCCGACGGCCGCCACCGCGGCCAGGGCGAGGTCGCGCTTCTCCATCAGGCCGGTGCCGAAGTCCATGCTGGGGCTGGCGTCGAGCAGCACCCAGATCTCCAGCTCCCGATCGGCGATCATGTCGCGGACGTGCGGCTCGGCGGTGCGCGCCGTCACGTTCCAGTCCATGCGCCGCACGTCGTCGCCCGGCGTGTACATCCGCGCCTCGCCCGCCTCGCTGCCCGGCCCCGGCACCAGCCCGAGGTGCTCGCCCTGGAGCAGCCCGTCGAGCCGCCGCACGACGGTGAGCTCCAGGCCGCGCAGCCGGGGCTCGGCGAGCAGGTCGCGCATCACGCCGCCTCGCCGTGCCTCGGCGCGACCTCCGGCTCGGGTACGGCCGCCAGGACCCGGTCGACGACCTGCCGCGCCGTGACGCCGTCGGCCAGCGCGTCGAACGACAGCACCAGCCGGTGCGCGATCACGTCGTGCGCGAGGTCGCCGACGTCCCCGGGCAGGACATACTCCCGGCCGCGCAGCAACGCCAGCGCGCGCGCCGCGGCGACCAGACCGAGCGTGGCGCGCGGGCTCGCCCCGAAGGCCAGCAGGCGGCGAACGCCCTCGACGCCGAACCGCTCCGGCTCACGGGTCGCGTAGACCAGGCGGACGATGTACTCGGCGAGCGCGTGGTGCACGAAGACCTCCTCGGCCTGCCGTTGCAGCGCGAGCAGCAGCGCCGGTTCGAGGACGCGCTGCGGCGCGGGCGGGTCCACGCTCATGCGGTAGAGGATCGCGAGCTCCTCCGACTCGCTCGGATACCCCACGTCGATCTTCATCAGGAAGCGGTCCCGCTGCGCCTCTGGCAGGTGGTACACACCCTCGGACTCGATCGGGTTCTGCGTGGCCAGCACCTGGAACGGCACCGGCGTCGGCTGGGTGAGGCCGCCGATGCTCACGTGCCGCTCGGCCATCACCTCCAGCAGCGCCGACTGCACCTTGGCGGGCGCCCGGTTGATCTCGTCGGCGAGCACGAAGTTGGCCATCACGGGCCCGAGCTCGATGTCGAAGCTCTCGGTCGAGGGCCGGTAGATACGGGTGCCGACGATGTCCGCGGGCACCAGGTCGGGGGTGAACTGGATCCGGGAGAACGACCCCCCGGCCACCGCGGCGAGCGTCTCGGCGGCCAGGGTCTTGGCGATCCCCGGCACCCCTTCGAGCAGGCAGTGCCCCCGGGCCAGTACCGCGACGAGCAGCCGCTCGACGAGCCTGTCCTGCCCGACGATCACGCGCTTGACCTCGAACAGCGCCCGCTCCAGCACGGCGGACTCCCTGCCCGCCGGGACGAGCTCGCCGGGCCGTCCGGGAGACGGTTCAGGTGGGCGTCGCGTCACGGCGCCACCGTCGGCGTGCCCTCGCGGCAGTCGTCCAGGACCAGCCGCAGCTCCACCGGGCCAGGCTCCGGCTCGGCGTGCGCCACGCTGCCCGTGGCCACGAACACACCGGCGCCCAGCGTCACGACGAGCCCCGCGGTCTTCCAGGATGACGAACGTGTCATGGATGCGAGTCCCCTCATCAACGAAGTGATGAGAGTCATGACACCAAAAAGCCCTGAAAACCTAGCTAAGAGGCCTTTTTATCCCATTTTTCAGCCGTGCGGCGCGCGCAAGGCCCGCGGCGGGGTGTCCGCCGCGGGCCCTCCCTCGGTAGAGCGGATCAGTTGGGCGAGTGGATCTGGTCGGCCGAGTTGGCCGTGTAATCCCTGGTGGCGCCCCGCACGTAGTTCAGGGTGGGGGCGTGGTTGCCGGAGAAGAACTGCTTGATGGAGCCGGCGAACGGTGTGGCGGAGGCGTTGCGGCCGTACACGTCGGTGTAGACGGTGGTCGGGCCGGTGTTGCGGACCGTGAACGTGCCCGGCCGGAACTCACGCAGACCACCGCGGAACGGCGACCGCGGGTCGTCCCAGGCGACGCGCTGGCCGGTCTGCTGGGTGATCTGGCGTACCTGGTCGCAGAACTGGCCGCGGATGCCGTCGTAGCAGAGGTCGACCTGCCGGGCGAGCTTGTCCGCGCTGGTGGAGTTGTAGTAGCGGGAGGGGTTGAGCACGTAGAACAGCGGGGCGATGTTGAACGTGAGCCCCGTGCCGGTCACCGTGAAGTCGGAGAACCAGAACTCGTGCAGGTCGTTGGTGTCGAACGGCACCTGCGTGCCGGTGATCACCTCGTAGTGCGTCCTGCCCTCTCTGATCGCCTGCACACAGGCCTCGTCGGTGATCAGACGGCCGATCGACCGCGTGTCCGACGGGGAGTCCGGCGGGGTGGCGGTGCCGACCGACTTGAACCTCTCGCCGAGGTTGGGGCCGGGGCAGTCGGTGCTGCTGAAGCCGCCCGGACGTCCGATCGGGATCAACCCGCTGAACCTGGCCTCGCTGACCTGGCCGTTGTCGTTGTGCGTGCACCGGTTGTTGTAGATCAGCTCGTGCATGTTGTTGCTGAAGGCGTCGGTGGAGTGCGTGCCCTGGTGGAACTTCAGCAGCACGTCGCACACCGCGGTGGTGGTGCCGCTCGGCGGGAAGAAGCTGGTGCCGTTGTCGCCCTGGATCACGTTGACGTTGTTGACGGACAGGACCTTGTGCCCGACGTGGTCCTCGTGACGCTGGCTGGACGCGGGGGCCGTCGTCGCCATCGTCTCGCTGGTGTAGCCGAAGGCGGGCCACCCGGCCGTGGAGAACAGGTCCGAGGGACGCGGGTCGTCACCGTGCTCGTGCCCGAAGGCGCACCCGCTGGAGTCCCGCGCCGGGTGCCAGGTCGGGTAGACCTTGCCGTCCGGTCCGTACGTCCAGTACCGGGCGTGGATCTCCCTGGAGCACTCGCCGGCGCGCGGGGTGTAGCCGCGGCCGTCGGCGTTGGCGATCTCGTTGTAGGCCCGGCTCGTGGCCGCGCCCGCCGGAGGCAGGGCCCGTCCCCAGCTCGGGGCACCGGTCGGTCCCGGCGTCGGGGTGACCGTGGGCGTGACGGTCGGCGTCACGGTGGGCGTCACGGTCGGGGTGACGGTCGGTGTCACGGTCGGGGTCGGGCTACTGACCTGGCCCGTGCAGGTGGTGCCGTTCATGCTGAACGACGCCGGCACGGGGTTGCTGCCGCTCCAGGACCCGTTGAAGCCGAACGAGGCGTTGGCGCCGGTGGAGATCGTGCCGTTGTGACTGACGTTGCGCGCCGTGACCTGGCCGCCGCTCACCGAGACGGTGGCGTTCCAGGCCTGGGTGACCTGCTGCCCGGCGCCGAAGCTCCAGGCCAGCGTCCACGAACTGACCGGGTCGCCAAGGTTGACGAGGGTCACGTTCCCGGTGAAGCCCCCCTGCCACTGAGAGGCGACCGTGTACGTGACGCGGCACCCTGCCGCGGCGTGCGCGGCGAGCGTGACGAACATCCCGCTCGCTACGGCCACAACGGCCGCTACCGCGACCGACCACAGACGGGTCCGGTAACGATGTAAGTGCATTGGCGGCCCTCCAGACGAAATCCGCTGCCGAGAGTTGAAACGTTTCAGATGATGAGCCGAAACGTTTTTCTTGACAACTCGGACCGCGCGCCGCGTCGTCCGAACTGGGAGAACGCCTCGCGAGCCCTGAAACTTACGCGGTTCAGTCAATGTGCCGCACCTCGGCGCCGGGTCCCCCTGTCCCGCATATACGACATGCCAGACGCCGATCGTTGCGGACCGGCCGCCGTGCGGACCGGCGGGAAAGAAATCTCGATTTCGCTTCCCGATCATGGATCCTGATGCCTCTCTTAGGGGACCGCGGCGACCGCCGGGTCATCACCGCGAGACGAGAGGAGTCGGTGTGACCGACCCTGCGACGGGCGCCATCGTGATCGCCCTCATCGGCGCCGTCATGACGGGCGTCCGGACGTGGCTGCGCCACGGGCGTGGTCTGACGCACGAGCTCCGGACCGGTCGTGTCTACCGCCTGCCGCCGGGGAGCCGGATCCACCACTTCGGCCGGCGCTGGGTGGCGGTCGAGGCCGAGGGCAGGCCGGCCGGACGTCGTGGTCGTCCCGATGACGGCCGATGAGTCCTCGGTCCGCCCCTCCGCCGGCTGGAGGCCAAAGGACGCGGCCCCGGCGGCACTGGAGGCGATGCGGGTCCGGTTCCTCGCCCTGTTCGAGAGCGACTACCACCAGGTGGCGCGCTTCGTGATGTTCAACGGAGCCGACCGGGACCAGGCCCTGGACGCCACGCAGGCGGCCTTCACCGAGGCGTGGGACCTCATCCGGCGGCGCCCCGGCCAGTGGGAGGCGGTGCGCGTCCCTCGGGCGTGGATACGGACGATCGCGTTGCGCGCCTACCGGCGCCCACCGGACCGGCGGCGCGAACCGCCCACCGTCCTCGGGTGCGGGCCCGCCGAGCGGGCATGGGACGGCCAGGATCCCGGCGAGCTGACGGCGCAGACCCTGCACGTCCTGCACGCGTTGCGCCGCCTGCCGGAGGACGTGCGGATGGCGATGGCCTTCCACATCGACGGATTCCGTCCGGTCGACATCGCCGCCGCGCTCGGCATCGACGACCAGCAGGCACGGGACCTGCTGAAGAAGGGCCGCAGGATCCTCGCCCGCGAGGCCGGGCTCACCGACGGCGACCCTGACGGGCGCCGGGAGAAGGACACGACCAGGAAAAGGGGGAAGCCTTGAGCGCCGACCAGGAGTCTGCCACCGACGACCTGGACACCCTGCTGACCACCGCCGCGCGCGAACTGGACGACGGGCTGCGCGCCGGCGCCGACCTCAACGCGGCACTCCTCGCCCTCATGGCGGGCGACGCCGGGGCCCCGGCTCCGGGGCCCCCGGCTCCGGGGGACACGGTGACCGCCATCATCGCGATCCGCGCCGAGGCCCACGGGCTGCGCCGCGACCTCGACCTGCTGCGCACCCTCGACCGGGGCCGCGAGCACGACCGCCACCTGGACCGCCCGCGCGACCCGGTCCGCGACCTGGTCCACGACGACCTGCGCGACGGCATGCTGCGCCGCGCCCGCGACCTGGTGTGCGCGCTGGACCAGGCCGGGGCCCCCGGCGTCGTCGCGGACCGCGCCGAGGACCTGGTGTCCGCGCTGACCCTGGACCGCGACGTCGACATGGCGTTCGTCTCCGCCCGTGCGCTGACCCGCACCCTGAGCATCCTCGACGCCCTCGGCTTGCCCACCGGCCAGTACGCGAGCGTCTTCGACCGCTTCGGCGTCCTGGACCGCGTGCGGGCGGTCGCCCGCACGCTCCACGACGCCAGCGACCTCAACAGCCCCCTGAACTGGGCGGTCGACCTCACCCACGCCCTGGAAAGGATCAAGAAGATCGGCGACGACGTCGAGAACGTACTCGGCCGCGCCGGAGACGTGCTCGGCACCATCAACCTGGTCCACGAATGGAAGCGCGTCCTCAGCGGCGCCTACCGCCTGGAGGAGGACCTGTCCCGCGCCTACCCCTACGACCTCACCGAGGAACTCATCCGCGACGTGATCCGCGACCTGATCCACAGCCTGGAGACCATAGAAGTAGACGCCTCCGGCCTGGACCTCCGCCACCTGGACCTACACGAGGTAGAGGCCCTGACCGGCGTCCTATGGACCCTGGACACGGCATGGCCCCCCGCCATAGCCACCCAGGTCCGCGCCCGCTCCACCGAAATCACCCCCGGCACCTACCGAGTCCACGGCCGCGACACACAACACCCCGTCCCCGACCACCCCGCCCCAGCCCACTGACCCCCCACCCCCACCCCCACCCCGGCTCCACTCCCGCCGCACGGCCCCACTCTCGCCGCCCTATGAGGGTTCGGCGCATCGGCGCCGCACTGGCGGGAGGTCTGCACGGGGGGTGAAGCCGGCGCCGCCCTACGGCAGACAACCCCGCGGTGTGTTCGGCGCCGCCCGACCCGGCTCCACTCCCCCGCTGGGTGACGTCCCGCCGAGTGGTGTAAGTGGTGACGATCAGCGATCGACGGCTAGCACAAAGTGAGCCATCGTGTGACGGTCGAGGGGAAGGGCTCAA
>NZ_JBHSRF010000149.1:0-8918 GCF_042658925.1 Sphaerisporangium aureirubrum | reverse complement strand
CCACCCCCGCCCCTCCCAACGTCCCACCCCCACCGCACCGTGATCGCCAACGTCAACCCTCGCGCACCAGCCACCCCCACCTCCCTTTCGAAGCGCCGGCCCTGTCGCGCCCACCGCTCCTTGAAATGGGCCTCGCCTTCGGCGTCGGACTGTTTTTTCCAGGCCTACCGGCGGTGTTGCCAGCTGCTGATTCGAAGCGTTCCCCAAAGTGCCCGCCCGCTGCCACCCGCCCTGTGCCCTGCCTCTGGGACCAGCGCCGATGGCATCACGGTGCGCTTCGTGTCGCGCCTGGTGTTCTTTGAATTGGCCTCGTCTCCGACGTCGGGTTGCTTTTCCAGGCTTACCGGGCCGTGGTCCCCACCGCTGAAATCGAAGCCTCACCCTCTGCCTCACGCCGTCAAAGTCCGGAGCGGACACTTTGCGCTGTCAGAATTCAGGAAGCAGGGCAGGGATACCGAGCATGCCGGTTCGGGGAACAGCAGATGGCGGCGATGGTGCTGTACCGCCCCGCCATCAGCCAGAACCCCCACTGCACATCCACACCGCCGGCAAGGGAACGTTCCGCCTCCTCCAGTCGGCTGTCCAACCCGATCCGCCCCTCATCCGCAGGGTGGAGAAGCGACGGCTCAATGACCCGGTACTTCCGGCCCATCCACTCCACGACCTCCCCCACCCCCTCCGCAGAAAAGTCGATCACTCCACCCGGCTTCAGCAACCAGTCACAGGTCCGCATAGGCGGCAGCCCCGACGCCCCGAACTCCGGATGCCCCGGCCGCCGCTCCCCCTCCCGCCCTTGATCGCTCCCCTGCCCCACCCACACGTAGCAGTGGTAGTGCATGCCACCCCCCGTACAGCAGCACCGGCCCCGTCACCATGGGCAGGGACCGTCCCTTCCCCACGCTGCTCTAGATAGTGGTCACCCCGCCCCCCCGAAGCGCGTCCCCGCTGAACCGGAGCGTCCCGGCATCCGGTTCTAGCCATCCCGAACCGCCTACGCGTTCACAACCCCAGCTGGACGGTGCGGTCGGGGCGCTCTACCCCATCGAGGAGATTCCGGCTCCAGGAGGCCGCTGTCCTCGTACGGTCACCCGAGTCCCGGCAGCTGATCCATCGCGTACTTGGCTTCGCTCGGGCGTCCTGGGAACGAAGGGCGAGGAATAGCTGGACCGCTGCCCGGTTATCCACTACGGATGACATGACCTGGGCGGACACGGGTCCGCTCGGGGTGGTGAGGAGGGCGCGGTATGCCTGACTACGGGCATGATCTGGTGCTGGGGACGTTCGTCACTCCGGAGGCAGGGGTGGCGGAGGAGGTCGTGGGGCTGGCGGGGCTCACTGAGGAGGTGGGGCTCGACATGGTGACCGTTCAGGATCATCCGTACAACGCCGCGTTCCTGGATACGTACACCCTCCTCACGTGGATCGCGGCGCGGACGTCGCGGCTGCGGGTGTCGGCCAATGTGACGAGTCTGCCGTTGCGGCCTCCGGCGGTGCTGGCCCGGGTGGCGGCGAGTCTGGACATCC
The DNA here is from genome assembly GCF_042658925.1 of Sphaerisporangium aureirubrum. NCBI lineage: Bacteria > Bacillati > Actinomycetota > Actinomycetes > Streptosporangiales > Streptosporangiaceae > Sphaerisporangium > Sphaerisporangium aureirubrum. The sequence goes on along the minus strand of NZ_JBHSRF010000149.1, from coordinate 7,394 downwards.
TTTCCGGGGGACGGTTCGAGATGGGGCTGGGGGCGGGGGTGCCCATACCGGCCGCCCGGATGACGGGGCGGCGGCTGAGCGCGGGGGAGTCGATCGACGCGCTGGAGGAGGCGATCGACATCCTGCGGGGGGTGTGGGACGTCGACGCGGACGGGCCGTTGCGGCATCAGGGGGAGCACTACGAGATCCCGCAGATGAAGCGTGGGCCGAGACCGGCGCACGACATCGCGATCTCGCTGGGGGCCTACAAACCGCGCATGCTGCGGCTGACCGGGCGGAAGGCGGACGGCTGGTTGCCGACGCTGGACTACATCAAGGAACCGGGCATCGCCGAGTCCAACAGGCTCATCGACGACGCCGCGACCGAGGCGGGGCGCGACCCCAGGCAGATCCGCCGCCACCTCAACCTGTTCAACATCGGCTTCTCCCCGGTGGGCAAGGCCTTCCTCCAGGGACCGCCCGAGCAGTGGGTGGACGATCTGCTCTCCCTCGTTCTGGAGCACGGCTTCAGCGGCTTCTACATCGGGGGAGACGACCCGGACATGATCCGCACCTTCGGCGAAGAGGTCGCCCCGGCGCTGCGGGCCGAAGTGGCCAGGGAGCGGGGGACTACCTAAGCCTCGGGAGGTGAGGACTTAGGGCTTTTGCCCGATGTAATTGGATATACCAGGTCATAACGTCGAGGCATGGCACAGAAGAGCGTGACGTATCGGGCGTTGACCGTGGGGCTGGTGGCGATGGTGTCGCTGGTCGCGTTCGAGTACATGGCGGTGGCGGTTGCCATGCCTGTGGTGGCACGCGAGCTCGGCGGGGTGCGGTTGTACGGGTTGGCGTTCAGCGGGGCGATGGCGGCCGGTGTGGTGGGGACGGTGCTCGGGGGGCGGTGGGCGGACCTGCGCGGGCCCAAGGCGCCGCTTTGGTACGGGACGGCGGCGTTCGCGGGTGGGCTGGCGGTGGCGGGGCTGGCGCCGGACATGGAGACCCTGATCGCGGGACGGATGGTGCAGGGGGTCGGCGGCGGGCTGGTCAGCGTCGCGTTGTACGTGGTGGTGGGGCGGGTCTACCCGGAGGAGCTGCACCCGAAGATCTTCTCGTTGTTCGCCACGGCATGGGTGGTGCCCTCCATGGTCGGGCCCGCGCTGGTCGGGGCGACCGTGGACGGCGTCGGCTGGCGCTGGGTGTTCCTCGCCGTCCCCGCCCTCACGGTTTTCGCCGCCGTACTGCTGCTGCGCGGCCTCGCCGGTCAGCAACTCGCGGGCGGCCAGGGGGCGAGCGGCGCGCCGGGCAGGCTGGGCCGCAACCTCGCCTGGGCCGCGGTCACCGCCGTCGGCGCGGGACTGATGCAGTACGGCGGCGCCGAGAACCCGGCGCTGCTGGTGGCCGGGCTCGTGGTGCTCGCCCTGGCCCTGCCGAAGCTGCTCCCCGCCGGGACGATGCGCGCGGCACGCGGGCTGCCCGCGGTGGTGGGGCTGCGCGGCCTGACCGCCGGGGCGTTCTTCGCGGCCGAGGTGATCGTGCCCCTCATGCTGATCAGCAAGCGCGACATGTCCCCCCTCGCGGCCGGCCTCGCCCTCACCGGCGGCGCGCTGACCTGGTCGTTCGCCTCCTGGCTCCAGGGCCGCGAGGTGTTCGGCCGCACGACCAACCTGCTCGCCGGCACCGGCGCCATCGGCCTCGGCATCCTGCTGATGAGCGCGGTGACCCTCGACGCCGTCCCCGTGGCGGTCGCCTACCCGTCGTGGATCGTCGCCGGGTTCGGCATGGGCCTGGTCTACCCGACGTTGTCCGTGCTCACCCTGGAACTGTCCGGGCCGGGCGAGCAGGGCGCGAACAGCTCCGCGCTCCAGGTCGGCGAGATGGTGTTCTCGGTGGTGTCGGTCGCCGTCACCGGCGCGATCTTCACCGCCACCGGCTCCGGCTACTGGACGGTCTTCGCCGTCGCCGTGCTCCTGGCCCTGGCCGGCCTGTGGGTGGCGCCGCGTTACGCCCGTCCTCGGGTGAACGACGTGGTGATGACGCCCCCGAGTCCCGTTGCGGCCAGATGAGCCGTCCGCGTGCTTGGATGCCGTAATGGACGATGAGCGCGCCCGGTTCCGTGACGCCCGCGTGGCCAGGCTCGCCACCGTCGGGCCGGACGGCGCTCCGCACCTGGTCCCCGTGACGTTCGCGACGCACGGGGACCTGGTCGTGACCGCCGTCGACCACAAGCCCAAGACGACGACCGCCCTGCGTCGCCTGCGCAACATCGAGCACGACCCCCGGGTCTCCCTTCTCGTCGACCACTACGAGGACGACTGGACACGTTTGTGGTGGGTGCGCGCCGACGGCCGGGCGTCCGTCCAGACCGGCGACGACCGCATCCTCGCGCCCCTCGTCGCCAAGTACCCCCAGTACGCCGCCCGCCCGCCCGAGGGCCCGGTGATCGCCGTCCAGGTCACCCGGTACGTGAGCTGGGCGTACACCGGCCGCTCCTAGCCGATGCAACAGCGGCGGGGGGTCGTGCGTCCTTGGAGCGTGGAGCAGGCCACCGATTTCGTGGAGTTCGTCCGCAGCCGCGGCAGCGCGCTGTACCGGTACGGCTTCGTGCTGACCGGTAACGCCGAGGACGCGGGAGACCTCGTGCAGGAGGCCTTGATGCGCCTCGGCGACGCCTGGCCGCGGGTGCGCAACAAGGAGAACCCCGAAGGGTACGTGCGCACGGCGATGGCCCGGCTGCACGTCAGCTGGTGGCGGCGCAGGAGGAGGGAGCAGCTGATGGCCGTCGTCCCCGAGAGCGGATACGCCGACACTGACATCGAACGGCTCGGCGGCGACACCGGCGTCTGGACGGCACTCGGCACGCTGCCGCGCAGGCAGCGGGCGGTGCTGGTGTTGCGGTACTACGAGGACCTGACGGACGAGGAGATCGCCGGCGTCCTCGGCGTATCCCGCGGCACGGTGCGCAGCCAGGCGTCCCGCGCCCTCGGCAAGCTCAGGATCGGCTACGAGGACCTGGTCCCCGAGGGGAGGTCGTCATGAACACCGAGGACCTCGCCCGCACGCTGCGCGCCGCCGCCGGGGTCGCCCCCGAGCCGCTCGGCGACCTCGCCGCGGCCGTGGCGGCCCGCCGGACCGCCCGCACACGGGCTCGGACGCGGACGGCGCTCGCGGTGGCGGCCGTCGTCATCGTGGCCGGCGGCGGGACGGCGGCCATCCGGAACGCCGGCGGGAACGGGGCCGCACTGGGGCCGGCCGCGGTCACGCCCACCGCGCCGCTCCTCACCCCGGCCGTTGTGGCGCCGGCGCTTCCCGCGCGACCGGCGAAGGACGTCTGGCCGGGCGCCGTCTTCAAGATGCCGGCCGGCGCGGGGGACGGGTGGCGGTACCGCCCGATCACGGCGCTCGACCCGCGCCATCTGCTCGTGTTCGCCGAGCGATCCCCCGACAGGTTCGAGAGGATCGAGGTGTACGACATCGCGCTCGGGACCAGTACGGTGCTCGCCACCATGCCGGAACGTCCTGATCTGGTGCCGTACTACGTCCAGGGCGCCGACGCCGACGCCGAACATGTCATCTGGTACGCCGTCGGGACGCGGGACGGTGAGCGGGTGACGGAGTTCTGGGTCGTGGGCCGGGAGGGGGGCACGCCCCGCCTGATCACCACGCTGAGTGGGGAAGCGGTGGAGCAGGCCGCCGTCGCGGGCGGGCGGCTGGTCTGGTCCCTGGCGGGAGGCGGTGTCTTCAGCATGCCGCTCGCCGGCGGCGTGATGGAGGAGTTCACCGAATCATCCGGGTACCGGCTGCTGACCTGGCCGTGGGTGACGCAGAAGCCGCTCATGGACGAGCGAGGGAGGGGCCGGCAGACCGTGCTGGTGAACCTGGAGACCCAGGCCCGGAAGATCGTCAGGGCTACGGAGGGCCTCCAGAACGTGCGCTGCGGTCCCAGCTTCTGCTTCGGCGGTACGGTCAAGGACAGGAAGCCGACGGCCGTGGTGCAGCGACTCGACGGTTCCGGCCGGCAGGAGCTTCCCGGGCTGAGCGGCGTCGGGATCGACTCCCTGATCGCCGACCGGTTCGTCGTGGTCTTCGTGGCCGGCGCTTCCGGGGACGGGTCGTACCGGCCGGCCGCCGCCGTCTACGACCGGGTCACCGGGGCGGTCGGCGGCATCGGGGCGAGTAACGGCAATGGCGGAGGGACGTTCGGCCAGGGGATCTCGTCGTCGTCCAGCCTGGTGCTCTACTGGGGGGCCGACGCCTCGGAGAAGCCGGACGAGTACTGGGTGCTCAACCTGGCCGCGGTGCCGCCCGTAGAATAAGATTCTGGCCATGCGGATCTTCGCGAACCTGGACGAACTGAAAGCCGCCACCGGCGAGCACCTGGGATACACACCCTGGCGCCGCGTCACCCAGGAACAGGTCAGCCTGTTCGCGGACGCCACCGACGACCACCAGTGGATCCACGTCGACGCCGAACGGGCCGCCCAGGGGCCGTTCGGCACGACCATCGCGCACGGCTACCTGAGCCTCGCGCTCCTGCCGTCGTTCATGGCGGAACTGATCCGGATCGAAGGCCTGAAGATGGCCGTCAACTACGGCCTGAACAAGGTCCGCTTCCCGTCCCCCGTCCCCGTGGGCGCGGACATCCGGGCCGGCGCCGAACTGCTCGACCTGAAGAACACCCCCGCGGGCAAACTGTCCAGCGTCCGCGTCACCGTCGAGGTACGCGACCAGCCACGCCCGGCCTGCGTGGCCGAGACCCTGGCCCTGTACATCACGGCCTAGCCGCTACACGAAAGCCGTCTGCGCCACCAGCGGCAGCTCGGCGTGCACCCGCCAGCCCCCCTCGTGCGCCCCCGCCGACACCGTGCCGCCGACCCTGCCGGCCCGATGCCGCATCGCCTCCACCCCGCGGTGCCGCCTCGGCGAGGGTGCCCCCCGCTCCTTCAGCGAACTGTCGACCGTGATGACCACCCGGTCCGGCCGGTATCGAAGGGTCACCGTGGCACTGGCCGTCCCATGCTGGTACACGTTCACCAGGGCCTCGTGCACGATCCGCATCGCCGCGAGATCGACGTCATCGGGCAACGCACTCGGCGCCCCCGCCACATGAAGCCGTACCGTCAGCCCTCCCCTGCGGGAGGACTGCACAAGATCGGCGAGCGTGGGCCGCGGATAGTCGTACTGCACCCGCAACAGGAACCGCCTCAGTTCCAGCACATGCCTGGCATGCGAGTCCAGCACCGTGGCCGCCCTGCGCCGCCGCCTGCGCAGCAGCACCAAGACGATCACCACAACCCCGAGAACGGCGAGCCCGCCCCCCGCGACGACCTGCGCGGACAGCCCCCCGACGCCGTACAACGCTAGCTGATCCATTGCCCGCAGCTCCTGGCCGGCCGTTGTCCGCTTCCCCCCGACGACCACCAAGGATCATTTCCGGACAATCCAGACGCCACGCCCCACCCACAAGAAACTTTGCAGAGGGTTTGTCGGCCTCTACCCCATTTTGCGCCGTCTGTCCCAGTCCCCCTCCTGCCTATGCTTGTTCCTCGTGGACCAAAGCTTCCTGGAAGGCACCTTCCGCCTCCGCACCGAATACATCCCGCTGTGCGACCTCCTGAAGGCCTGCGACATCGCGGAAACCGGAGGCCTGGCCAAACTCCTGATCGCCGACGGCGAGATCCAGGTAGACGGCACCGTAGAACTCCGCAAACGCGCCAAGATCCGCCCCGGCCAGACAGTAACCGGCGAAGGCTTCAAGATCCACGTAGTCTCCTAACCCCCACCCCACAGCCCCCCCTGACCGCCACCCCCCTCACGGCTCAGCCCACCGCCCCCCCATATCCGGTTCGGCACACCCTCCAAGACCCGCTATGCTTGTCCACGAGCAAGCGGCCGTAGCTCAATGGATAGAGCATCTGACTACGGATCAGAAGGTTGGGGGTTCGAATCCTCCCGGCCGCGCCACAGCTCAAAGGCCACTTCCAATCTGCGGAAGTGGCCTTTTTTGATCTCCGTACAGCAGCGATGTACAGCTACGCCCTCAGGCGTCACCACCCAAGCTCTCGTTCAACCGGTTGAGCGCCTTCCTGGTGTCGGCCGAGGGGATCTGTGTGTAGACGTCCATGGTCATCGAGATCTGCGAGTGACGAAGCACACGCATCGCGACCCGGGGATGCACATCGAGGGCCGCTAGGAACGAGGCACAGGTGTGCCGAGTGTCATGGACCCGGATACGCGGAACGCCGGCATTTCGGCAGTGTGTGTCGAAGGCCCGGTTGAAGTTGCGCGGTTCGATCGGAGTGCCGTTGCGGGTCGTGAACACAAGGTCGGACTCGTGCCACTTGCCGGCCGCCTTCTCTCGCGCGTCCTCCTGTACCCGCTGTCGGTGACGCAGCGCCGAGACGCAAAGTCCGAGCAGCGGCAGGGAAGCCGTCGAGTCCTCCGTCTTGGTCGTGTTCCGATGGAGAAGCTGCCCGCCGACCCGGGTGAGCTGGCGAGAGATCCACAGTTGCTCGCCGCCCAGGTCGACGCAGTCCCAGGCCAGCCCCAACACCTCGCCTCGTCGAAGGCCGAGAACGAGGATCAGCACGTAGGCTGCATACAGCGGATCGTCATCACCTCGAAGATGCTCAAGCAGCCGACGAGCCTCGTCGACACTCCACACACCGTGTTGCCGCTTCTTCTTGGTCTTGCTAGCGCTGGGCAGCGTGGTCAACGCGGCGACGTTCTTCGAGATCAGCTCTTCACGAATAGCGTTGCCGAGTGCGGAACGAAGGACCCGCCGGATGCTCGCGATCGTGCTGCGCGACGGGTACCCCTTGCAGCACTGGCCCTTTGAGCAGCATCGCTGCTTGGATGCCGGCCGCTTGTGATCCTTTCTCTGATCGCAGCAGGTACACAGCGTGGCCAACTCGTTGAGCCAGGTCTGCACATCGCGCACCGTGAGCTTGTCGAGTCGCTTCTTACCGAGGCCGGGAACGATGTAGAGCCGCACGAGCGGTTCGTAAGCGACGTAAGTCGTCGGCTCCCGGTTCGGCTCGATCACCTCCGACAGCCAGCGAGACAGGTAGTCAGCCAGCGTCGGATGCTTCGTGGCCACCGGCCCCTTGGCCGCCTCCGCATGGAGCTTGAGCCACTTCTCGTGGGTCTCCTCGCGGGTCTTGCCGTAACACCACTTACGGGTCCTCTTGCCGTCCGGCGTGGTGACCCACACATAGCCCGCGTACCCGGCCTTGTAGGCGAAGATCGAACCTTCGCTGTTCGCACGCTTGGCCATCAAGCCGCCTCCTCGCAGAGCCGGGCCAGGTAGTCGTCCAGCGCGGATTCCGGGATGCGACGGCAGCGCACACCCACCACGATCGAGTCCAGTTCGCCGGAGTTCATCAGCTGATAGAGCGTCCACCGGCTGACCTGAA
>NZ_JBHSRF010000148.1:0-9009 GCF_042658925.1 Sphaerisporangium aureirubrum | reverse complement strand
CCCTTAGCCGCCTCATAAGCCCCCACCAAGTCCCCCACCAAAACCCGAAGCGAAACCCCATCCACCACAAGGTGATGCGCCACCACCAAAACCCGCCCAACAACCCCCACCCCCCCGTCAAACCAAACAACCTGCACCATCACCCCACCCACCGAATCAATCCTCCCCGCAGCCGCCTCCGCCCCAGCCGCGATAATCCCCGCGACATCGCAATCCACATCGGCCACGTCAGTCGAATCGGACACGGCCACGTCGGCCACATCGGCCGCACCGGCCACGTCGGCCACGTCGGCCACGTCGGCCGCACCAGCCACGTCGGCCGCACCAGCCACGTCGGCCGCACCAGCCACGTCGGCCGCACCGGCCGCACCGGCCGCGAGGCCGTCGGCCGCGGCCGGCGCCCCGGCAGCGGCGGTCACCAACTCAACGCGGGTAACGGAGGACGTCGCACGTAGACCGGCTTCGGCCGGGGGGACGATCAGGGCGCCGGGGGGGACGGTGAGGTCCAGGCGGGCGCGGAGGATGGGGTGGTGGTCCAGGAGGGTTTGGACGGCGGTGATCAGGTGGGGGAATTCCAGGTCGGCGGGGGCCTCCAGCAGGATGGACTGGGTGAGGACGCCGGTCAGGGCGATCTGGCCCGCGCGGGCGGCCAGGTCGCGCATGACCGGGGTCAGCGGGATTCGGCCTACGCCGTCGTCGAAGGTGGGGGCAACGGTGGTGACGGGCTCGGCCAGGTGGGCGAGAGCGGCGGGAGTGCGCTGCTCGAACACCTGCCGAGCACTGATCACCAGACCGGCCCGCCGGGCACGGGCCACGACCAGCATGGACATGATCGAGTCGCCACCGAGGTCGAAGAAGGACTCATCGGCCCCGACGTGGTCGAGGTTCAGCACTTCGGCGAACAGGTCGCAGAACACGGCTTCCACGGGGGTGGCCGGGGCACGTCCGTCCTGTCCGCCGAACCGCGGAGCGGGCAGCGCGGCACGGTCGAGCTTGCCGTTGACGGTCACCGGCAACGCGTCCAAAACCAGCACAGCCGACGGAACCATGTACTCAGGCAACCGCTCAGCGGCGAAGCCCCGCAGAACCTCGCCGTCCACGACGGCGCCAGAGGGCACGACGTAGGCGATCAGGCGCTTGACGCCGGGCTGGTCCTGCCGGGCGACCACCGCGACCTGCCCCACCCCCGGATGCCCCGCCAGCACCGTCTCGATCTCCCCAGGCTCCACCCGGAACCCACGAATCTTCACCTGATCATCGGCCCGCCCCGCGAACATCAACTCCCCGAACGACGTCCACCGCGCCAAATCCCCAGTGCGGTACATCCGCCCACCCAGCCCGAACGGACACGCCACGAACCGCTCAGCCGTCAGCCCGGCCCGCCCGTCATACCCCCGGGCCAGACCGGACCCAGCGACGTACAGCTCCCCGACAACTCCAGGCGGTACCGGACGCAGGAATTCATCCAGCACATAGGTACGGGTGTTCTCCCGAGGCCCACCGATCGGCAGCACCGACGGCGCTTCACCACCGGGCTCCACCACGAACGTGGTCGCACACAACGTCACCTCGGTCGGCCCGTACAAATGCCGCACCCGCACGCCGGGGCAGGCGTCCAGCACCTTGCCCACCGACCCCGCCGGAACCACATCCCCACCGGTCAACACCTCGGTAAGCCGCCGCAACGACCCCGGCGACTCCTCAGCCAACACCCCGAACAACCCAGCCGTCACATGCACGAACGACAACTCATGCGCCTCGATCAACCCACCCAGCGTCGCCGCGTCCACCACCCCCGCAGGCGCCACCACAACCGTCCCGCCACGCACCAACGGCACCCACAACTCATACGTCGAGGCATCAAAGGCATGCGGAGCATGCATCAACACCCGATCCCCCACACCCACCGACCAGCCACCATCACTCACCAGACCGGCCACCCCACCATGAGTGGCGACGATCCCCTTCGGCACCCCGGTCGAGCCAGACGTGAACATCACATACACCGACGACCCGTCGAACACCGCCACCTCAGGAGCGGAATCCGGATAAGACGCCACCTCCGCAACCACCAGCGGGTCATCCCACAACACCGCCCCCGACACCACCTCAGCAGTACCGGCCTCCGCCACCACCAGATCCGGCCCCGCCCCCTCCAACATCAACGCAACCCGCTCAGCCGGATACGCCGGATCCACCGGCACATACACCGCCCCCGCCTTAACCACCCCCAACAGCAACACCACAAGATCCACCGACCGGTCCATCACCACACCGACCCGGCCCTCAGCCCCAACCCCACGGGAGAGCAGCCACCAAGCCACCCGATTAGCCCTCCGATCCAACTCCGCATACGTCAACCGCACCCCATCCCCCACCACAGCAAGCACGTCAGGAGTACGCCCCACCTGCGCCTCGACCAGCCCCCCCAACGACCCCTCGACCACCACCCGACCGGTGTCGTTCCACCCCTCGACAACCGCCCGCCGCTCCCCACCCGACAACACATCCAACCCAGCCACCAGAACCCGAGGATCCGCGGCCACCTGCGCGAAGACCCGATCCAGCCGCCCCGCCATCGCCCGCACGGCGGTCTCTTCGAACACGTCGGGCCGATAGTCCAGCCGCAGCTCCAGCCGCTCCCCGGGAAGAACCCCCAGCACCAGCGGATAATGCGCCGCGTCCTCCCCGTCCAGCCCGCTCACCGCGACCCCCTGAAGCCGCAGCGGCCCCTCAGGATCACGGGGATAGTTCTCGTACGCCAGCAGCGTGTCGAACGAGGCTCCAGCCCCACCGGCACGCTGGATCTCGGCGAGCCCGAGGTGCTGATGAGCGATCAGCTCCGACTGCCGCACCTGCAGGTCAGCCAGCAGTTCCGCGAACGGACGCCCAGGCTCCAGCACCACCCGCACCGGCACGGTGTTCATGAACAGCCCGAGCATCCGCTCCACCCCGGCCACCTCGGCGGGCCGGTTGGCCACCGTCGTGCCGAACACGACGTCGGTGCGCCCGGTGAGCGCCCCCACCAGAACGGCCCACACCCCTTGCACGACGGTGTTGAGCGTCAGCCCGTGCCCCCGCGCCAGATCCCGCAGCGCGGCGGCGATCCCGGCATCCGGCCGCCAGGTGATCGTCCGGGGGACCACAGGCGCGCCACCGGGATCAGCGGGCCCGACCAGGGTCGGCTCCGTCGCACCGTCCAGCGCCGCCCGCCACGCCTCCCGCGCGGCCCCCTTGTCCTGGCGTTCCAGCCACGCCAGGTAGTCGCGGTACGGCGTCACCGGCGCCAGCCCGGCCGCGTCACCACCGGCCCCGTAAATCGACGACAGCTCCCCGAACAGGACGGGCAGCGACCACCCGTCCATCACGATGTGATGCATCGTCACGACCATGCGATACCGGGACTCGCCCAGCTTGAGCACCAGCAGCCGCAGCGCCGGCGGCGCCGCGAGGTCGAACCGCGCCTGCTCCTGCCGGGTGACCCGCAGAGCTTCGGCGTCCGGCGACGGGAACCCCGACACGTCCGCCTCCCGCCAGGGCAGGACGACGTCCGAGAGGACGACCTGCACGGGACGGTCCATCCCGGCGAGCTGCCGGAACCCGGTCCTCAGGCTCGCGTGCCGATCGAGCAGTGCCTGCCACGACGCGCGCAGCACCACGGTGTCCAGCGGCCCGTCCAGGTCGACGAAGGTCTGCTCCACGTAGACGTCACGTTCCTGCTCGTCGTACCGGGAGTGAAAGAGCAGGCCCTCCTGGAGCGGCGACAGCGGCCACACGTCGGCGAGGCCGGGGTCGGCCGACTCCAGTTCCTCGATGTCGCCCTGGGTGAGGGCCAGCAGGGGGAAGTCGGACGGCGTCCGCCCGCCACCCCGGTGGGCGGCCAGGCCGGCGAGCATCGCCGACCAGGCGGAGGCCAGCTCGCCGAGGTCGTCCTCGCCGAACAGCCCGGCGGGGCAGACCAGGGACAGGGTGAGCTCCGGCCCGTCCGGCAGGTCGCGGACGAAACCGGCGGCCTCCAACGCGTGGGTGGCGGCCATGCGCGGGTCGGGCGTCACGGCGAGGACGGCGTCCCCGGCCGCCCGCCAGCCGCCCGCCTCGGCGGTGCCGAACCGGCCAAGGTAGTTGAAGCCGACCTGGGCGGCGGGCAGCCCGGCGAGCTCCGGGGCGGTGCGCGGGTTGAGGTAGCGCAGCAGCCCGTATCCGAGGCCGTCGCCCGGCACGGCGCGCAGCTGCTCCTTGACGAGCTTGACGAGGCGGCCCGCCTCGGCGGCGCCGTCCCTGACCCCGGTGTGGTCGAGGGTGCCAGGATCGAGCCGGACCGGGTGGGAGCCGGTGAACCAGCCCACCGTCCGGGTGAGGTCCATGTCCTCGGCCAGCGGCACCCGGCCGTGGCCCTCCACGTCCACCAGCACGCCGCCGGTGACGTCCTGCCCCTCGGCGCGCCGCCACTCGTCCAGCGCCGCGACCAGACCGGCCAGCAGCAGGTCGTCCACCCCCAGGTGGAACGCCGCCGGGACCCTGGTCAGCAGTTCCGCGGTGGCCAGCACCGGGACGCGGGCCGTCACCCGCCGCATCCCGCGGCCCTCCAGGTCGACGTCCGGGTCCAGGGCACGCCCCGCCACGACCGTCGCGGGCCCGTCCAGCAGCCGCCGCCACACCGCGAGCTCGTCCACCCTTCCGGGCGTCACGGCCTCACGCTCCAGCGCGTCGGCGAACCGCCGGAACGACGTCCCGCCTTCCAGCGCGGCCCCCCGGTACGCGGCCTCAAGGTCGGGAGCGAGCACCCGCCACGAGACCCCGTCCATCACCAGGTGGTGCGCCACCAGCAGTAGGCGCGCGGAGGCGGCGGTGCTGGTCTCCGGTGTGCCGGCGGCAGCCGGCTCCGCCGTACCGAGCGCCGCCGTTCCCGGCTCGCCGTCGAACCAGACGACCTGGACCATCGTCCCGGCCATGGGGTTGAGCCGGGCCACGGCGGCGGCGGTCTCCGTGGCGACGTCCGCGACCGCGGGCCGGACATGGTCGGCGGCCAGGGTGGCACCCTTGTCCGGGACGACGAGCCGCCCGCCGCTGAGCCTGGCCCGCAGGATGTCGTGGTGGTCCAGCACGGTCTGCACGGCGGTGGCCAGGCGTGCGGGGTCGAGCCCGCCGGGGACCTCCAGGAGCACGGACTGCGCGAGGGTGCCGGTCAGCGCCACCTCGCCCGCCTTCTCGGCGAGTTCGCGCATCGCGGGGGTCAGCGGCACGGGGCCCGTGCCGCCGTCATCGGTGGTCACCGTGGTGACGCCGGTCTCGGCGACGCGGGCGAGCGCGGCGGGGGTGCGCTGCTCGAAGACCTGCCGCGCGGTGACGACCAGCCCGGCACGGCGGGCCCGCGCCACCACGAGCATCGACATGATCGAGTCGCCGCCCAGCTCGAAGAACGAGTCGTCCACGCCGACCTCGTCCAGCCCCAGCACCTCGGCGAACAGCGCGCACAGCGCCTCCTCGGCCGGTGTCCGCGGCTCCCGCCCCCGCGTGGCCTCGTACACGGGCGCCGGCAGCAGCGCACGATCCAGCTTCCCGTTGACGGTCACCGGCAGCCGTTCCACCGTCACGAACGCCGCCGGAACCATGTAGTCCGGCAACGCTCCCGCCACCACCTCACGCAACACCTCGTCGTCCACACCCGGCACGCCGTCGCCCGCGGCTCGATGCCCCGCACCGTTCGCCCCGTGCACCGCCGAACCGTTGCCGGCGGCGGCGTCTTCGGCGGGGACGACGTAGGCGACCAGGCGCTTGACCCCGGGCTGGTCCTCGCGGGCGATCACCGCGACCTGGGCGACGCTCTCGTGCGCGGCCAGCACGGCCTCGATCTCGCCGGGCTCGATGCGGAAGCCGCGGATCTTCACCTGCTCGTCGGCGCGCCCGGCGAACACCAGCCGCCCGCCGGACGACCAGCGCACCAGGTCCCCGGTCCGGTACATCCGCCCGCCCAGCCCGAACGGGCAGGCGACGAACCGTTCGGCGGTCAGCCCGGCCCGGCCCGCGTACCCGCGCGCGAGGCCCGCCCCCGCCACGTACAGCTCCCCGACCACGCCGGGCGCGACGGGCCGCAGGCGGTCGTCCAGCACGTAGGCCATGGAGTTGTCCATGGGACGGCCGATCGGCACGTTCGCCGGGACGTCGTCCCCGGCCGTGAACGGCATCTGCGTGGTGAACGCGGTGGTCTCGGTCGGGCCGTAGGTCGTGCGCACCACCAGCTCCGGATGCGCCGCGAGCAGCGCGCGGATCGCGGACGCCGACACCACGTCCCCGCCCGTAGACACCTCCCGCACCCCGGCGAAGATCTCCGGCGCCTCCTCCGCCAGCACCCGGAACAGCCCCGCCGTCGCGTGCACGTTCGTCACCGCGTGCCGCCCGATCACAAGCCCCCGCTGGGCCGCGTCCGCGTCCCCCGGCGGCATGACCACCAGGCACCCGCCCCGGACCAGCGGCACCCACAGCTCGTAGGTCGAGGCGTCGAACGCGTGGTTGGCCTGCACCAGCACCCGCTCCGCCGCGTCCGCGCCCCAGCACCCGTCCAGCACGAAGGCCGCCACGTTGGCGTGCGTCACCGACACGCCCTTCGGCACCCCGGTCGACCCGGAGGTGTACATCACGTACGCCAGGTTGTCCGGCGAGAGCGGCACCTCCTGAGCCGCGTCCGGGGTCTCCCGGCCGCCGGTCAGCAGCGCGGACACCGGGACGGCGTCCAGTTCCGGCAGTTCCCGGTCGGCCAGCACCAGTGACACGCCGGCCTCGGCCGCCACCGCGCGGAGCCGGTCGACGGGGTGGTCCGCGTCCAGCGGCACGTACGCCGCACCCGCCTTCACCACACCCAGCAGCACCGCGACCAGTTCGGCGGACCGCGCCATGACGACGCCCACCCGGTCCTCGGCGCGCACGCCACGGCCGTGGAGCCGGCGCGCCACCCGGTCCGACCACGCGTCCAGCTCGGCGTACGTCAGCGACACGTCCCCGCTCACCACGGCGGCGGCGCCCGGGGTGCGTGCCGCCTGGGCCGCGAACAACCCGGGCAGCGTCACGTCCGCGATCGGCCGGAAGGTGTCGTTCCACTCCTCAAGGACCTGGCGCCGCTCGGCGTCGTCGAGGATGTCCAGGTCACCGGCCCGGACCCGCGGGTCGGCCGCCACCTGCTCCAGCACCCGGACGAGCCGGGCGGCGAGCGCCTCGGCCGTCGCGTCGTCGAACAGGTCGGTGGGGTAGCTCAGGTCGCCGGTGATCCCGTCCGGGGCGCCCCGCCCGTCCCGCCGCTCGGTGAGCGTGACGGACAGGTCGAAGCGGGCGGGCAGGGACTCGGCCTCCTCGGCCCGCACGGTCAGTCCCGGCAGTTCCCACCCGGCGGGCGGCGTGTTCTGCAGCACCAGCATGACCTGGAACAGCGGGTGCCGGGCCAGTGACCGCTCGGGGCTCAGCTCGTCCACGAGCCGCTCGAACGGCAGTTCCTGGTGCGCGTACGCGGCCAGGTCGGCGTCCTTGACCCGGGCCAGCAGCTCCGCGAACGTCGGGTCGCCGCTCACGTCGGTGCGCAGCACCAGCGTGTTCACGAAGAAGCCCGCGAGATCCTCCAGCGCCGAGTCCCCGCGCCCGGCGACCGCCGTGCCGATCGGGATGTCGGTTCCCGCTCCGAGGCGGGCGAGCGTCATCGCCACCGCCGCCTGCACGACCATGAAGAGCGTCACCGCCCCGCGCCGCGCGGCCTCCACCAGCCCCGCGTGCGTCCCCGGGTCCACCCGCACCGGCACGGTCCCACTGCGGAACGACGGCACCGCCGGCCGCTGCCGGTCCACCGGCAGCACGGTCTCCTCGGGCAGCCCCGCCAGCGCCTCCCGCCAGTACCCGAGCTGCTCACTGATCAAGCTCCCCGGATCCCCCGCGTCCCCCAGCATCTCCCGCTGCCACAACGCGTAGTCGGCGTACTGCACCGGCAACGCCGCCCACCCCGGCGCCACCCCCGCGGAGCGCGCCGCGTAGGCGACCCGCAGATCCCTGGCGAGCACCCCCATCGACCAGCCGTCCACCGCGATGTGATGCGCCACCAGCAACAACACGAACTCACCGGCGCCGGACGTGAACTCACCACCAGCACCGTCCCCGGCACGCGAGCCAGCGCCGTCCCCGGCGTCCGAGTCAGCCCCGGCGCCACGGCCGGCATCGGACAGCACCAGCAGCTCGGTCCGCCAGGGCAACTCCTTGGCCAGGTCGAAGCCCTCGCCCATGGCCGCCGCCACGACACCGGGCACCTCGTCCGAGGCGACCCGGCGCACCCGAAGCGGCGCCCCCTGCGCGCGGATCTCCTGCCGCGGCACCCCGCCGCTCTCCGGGAAAGCCGTCCGCAGGATCTCGTGCCGCCCCGCGACGTCCCCGAGCGCCGCCTCCAGCGCGGCGACGTCGAGCTCCCCGGAGATGTACAGGGCCAACGGCGCGTTGTACGCCGCCCCCGCCCCCGCCGCCTCCAGCCCGCTGAGGAACCACATCCGCTGCTGCCCGAACGACAACGGCAGAACCTCCGGCCGCTCCCGCGCCGTCACCCCACCCCGCAGCCCACGCCCCTGAACGTCCTCCACCAGCCGCGCCAGCCCCGCCGCCGACGGCGCCCCGAACAGATCCCTGATCCCGATCTCAGCCGTGAGCACCGCCCGGACCCGCACGATCAGCCGCATGGCCAGCAGCGAATCCCCCCCAAGCTCAAAAAAGGACTCATCCGCCCCCACCCACCCCACCCCCAGCACCTCAGCGAACAGCCCACAAACCACCTCCTCCATAGGCGTGCCAGCCCCCCGCCCCACCCCCCCACCGAACTCCGCCCCACCAATCTCCACCCCACCGAACTCCGCCCCACCCAGCCGCCCCTTGTCCACCTTCCCGTGAGCCGTCACCGGCAATGCCTCCACCACCACAACCCCCGGCACCATGTACTCCGGCACCCTCTCCCCCACAAACCCCCGCAACTCCAAAACATCCAGCTCA
>NZ_JBHSRF010000147.1:0-9092 GCF_042658925.1 Sphaerisporangium aureirubrum | reverse complement strand
AACGCCGGCGGATAGCCCCGTCGTCCCATGCCACTCTCCTTTCAACGAGTGGCACAAGAATCCAGTAATCCACCTCCACTTAACTCGGGACACACCAGAGTCTCCACGAAACCCGGCGCGGTTCAGTTCATCCTCGTTCCAGTCGAGTTGAACTTGTGATTACGTTACGGCCACAGTAGCGTCGTTCTGCTTGCTCCTCAGGACTGGGCATAGACATAGTTCGCTATGCCTTCGCCTGGCGTCTTCTGGCTTCAAAGAATCATTTGGATCTTCGACCAACGTAGGTCTGTAACTGCAGCGGGTGCGGTGGTAATGACCGGATCGCTAGTCGGATTGGTGTGGACTGTTGCTGAGGCCGCGGGGGCCAAGGGTTCTGTGCCCCTTGCCGTTCTCCTTATCTTGTTTTCCGGGTTAGGAGTGGTACTGGTTTCCGTTGTGGCGGGCCCTCTTAGGTGGTTTATTCTGTTCAGGGCCGTACGGGACTACGTTCATACCCACCTCATTCGTGAGCTGACTGCGGAGAAAATCCTAGTCGGAATTGGCCCCGGAGGGGCGATCGCGGTTGGGATGGTGGCGAAGGTGATTCGAGATCTGGGATATGAGCCACCATCCGTCCTTGTCTTTGACATGCGGTACGAGACTCGTGGCAAAAATCCCCGGATCGGCGCTCTTTGGCCGGAAAGCTTCCAACTAGACGGCAACCGCTGCTGGATCATTCAAGGGAATGTCAGCAGTGGACGCTCGCTTCAGGAATTGCGGGAAAGGTTCTCGCTTGCCGACTGCCCTGTCTTCGCATTCGTCGTCTCGGAACATGTGGCGGTTCGAGAGAATATTGCCGCTTACATGGTAATCGGTAGCCGTAACGTCCTACCATGGACCACTGAGCAACCCACTTCATGAAATCCGCCAAAGCTGCTCCAACAAGTCGGGAACCATTGCACCTCACATATAACGCGCACTAATCTGCCACGAGTCGCGCCTCTCTCATCACGGCGTTAGCGTGGGCGTGATCAGAGACTTTCGGTCAGGACATATCGCAGCGTGCATTTCATTAGTAGCGGCGTTCCATGGTCACGACCCAGGCACGCAACGGGCCGCAACGGTTCGGTCCGTTCCCGCAGGCGTGTGGGGTCCTTGACCGGCCTGCCTCTGCCAGGGCGGAAATTGGGGTGTCCGCGGGGATGTGGTCAACCGTAAGAAACGGCGATCTTCCATGTCGTTCGCCGTACCGAGTAACAGCGTTGTAGCCATATCGCTACCAGCGCTGTATCAACTAATCGCCTACGCTGTAGATAACTACATCGCATGTGTTGAATGGGAGCCGTAATGCCGCAGCACAAGCTCCGGCCCGTCGCCAACGGGCGGAGAACCGACCACCCCATCCCAGACATGCCCTTCGTAGACGACGCCCATATCCCCATCGACGACCCCCGCGCCGTCGAGGCGATCGGTCGCCGCCACGGCACCGGCACCTGGGGACGCCACGACAGAACCCGCGATGGCGGCTGGGTCACCTTCACCACCGACCCTGTCCGCAAAGATCTCGCTTGGCTGATCCGCTGGCACCCCGAGCACGGCCGGTCCGTCATCCTCTACCGCAACGCCGACGTCGCCAGCGCCCACTCTTACTACCTGGGCACCGCTCTACTGTTCCGCTCCGGTGGCTACTGGTGGGACGGCACCACCTGGTATCGCCCATCCCAGATCTTTGACTGGGCCAGAGAGGAGTACGTGCGCCGTCGCGTCCCTGCCGCGACGAATGTGACCGTGGCAGACCTCCTCGGTGGCGACGCCGATTCCGGCACCGGCCACGTTCTCGACATTGATCAAGTCGACGTCGACACTCCCTACGAGGGTCGTTGGCTTGACGATCTCGCCGCCTGGGCTGCTCACCGCCAGACAGCCGCAGCCTCGCTCAGCCTGGTGAAGCTTTCCGCACCCGAACTCACCGCCGACCAGCTCCTCAGCCTCACCCAGATGGCCCAGATGGCCGGCGTCGCCCCTTCCACACTGCGGGCTTACGTCTCCCGCGGTGAAGGAGACGTGCCCCTACCGCAGGCCACCGTCAGTGGCCGCAACGTCTGGGCCCGCCCGGTGGCCGAGGAATGGGTCGAACGCCGTCATCGCTCCTCCGACAGCCTCGACCAGGCCGTCTCGGCCAAGGTCGGCGCGACCACCCTGCCCATCGGCGTGGCCGAACTGTGGACAAGGTTCACCCGTGTCTTCACCTCAACGATGTGGGAGAACCCCGACCGCCGCAAACGCTGGGCGCTGCGCTGGCGCACCCAGCACGCAGTCGAACAGATCGCCGAGGAACTCGGCTGGAACGTCGCCATCAGCCTCGACGCGATCATCCCCAGTGAGGACCTGGCCAACACCATCGGCCACGCCGTCCTGGACGAGTTCGTCACCGGACAGAAGCTTCATCGCGACATACATGAAAGTGACCGCAAGCGTGCAGCCGCCGCCGGAAACCCAGAGCCCATGTACCAAGACCCGAACTTCTACGGCATCGTGCCTCATGTAACCCGCATGATCGACTGGCTGATCCGTCACCACCCCTCCACCGCTGCCCACACCATCAGCGAGATCATCGGCGAAGCGGAACGCCGGCTCGAAATCTCCCGTGAGGTGACCGAGAGCTCCCTGGCCACTGCACTGGCCCTCGACGGAAAGCTCAACGAGGAGACCCGGGAGGACTTCCTGAACCGCGTTTTCACCCCAGCCTCACCGAGCGAGGACTGAGTCGATCCTGACTATCTCTGTGTGGGAGCAAACCGGGAACGGGATGCTTTTCACGGCCGTACTCAGCCGGGCGCCGAAGCGGGCCGCGATCTGTGTCTCGCTCAGTTAAGAAATCCAGCTGCTGGTCGCCTACGGCCGCGATCTGACCGCCCCTCGCCCCTACAACCCTGGCCTACCTGGCCGCAGCCGCCAGCAAGTCGGTATCCGGGGTGCGCACCGCCTATGAGGTCGGCCACATCGCCGCCGCCGAAGCGATCGGCCGGCCCGGCTGCGACTGGCGGCCGGCGACCCGAGCGACCCCCCTACCGGAGCACCGCAGCAGTGACCCGATGCGGCCACGGTGAAAGCGGTGAACGGGTGGCGGATGATCGCCGCACCGGTCACCCTCGCAGTGCGGAAGGTAAAACCGCACGTCCCAGGAACGACGCATATGGCCTGAAGCCGTCCGGGATTGATGGAGGCTCCTGCGGTTGGAAAGGATGGAGCCCATGTCTAATCGATCCTCTTCCTCGCATGCCTCCCAGCGTCGCTATCCGCCGGAGTTGAGGCAGCGGGCCGTGCGGATGGTTCACGAGGCGATCGAGAGGTCCGGGGAGTCGCACGGGGTGATTACCCGGGTGGCTCGTCAGCTCGGGATTGGGTCGGAATCGCTGCGGTCCTGGGTCCGCCAGGCCGAGATCGATGACGGCAAGCGGTCGGGAACGACCAGTGATGAGGCCAGGCGGATCGCCGAGTTGGAACGTGAGGTCCGGGAATTGCGCCGGGCCAACGAGATCCTCAAGACGGCATCCTTAGATTCAGACGATCAACGCAACACTGCTCGTGGATGGGTGGATCGTGGCTCGGATGGGTCGGCCGGGAATGTCGGACGCGGTGAAGGAAGACTTGTGGCGGCGGTGGCGCGCCGGTGATTCCATCAGCGTGATCTCCCGGGCGCTGGGCAAGCCCCCGGGGTCGATTTTCACGGTGCTGAAGCACCATGGCGGCATCGCGCCGGCCGCGCGGGCCCGCCGGGCCGATCGTTTGAGCGCCGCGGACCGGGAATTGATCTCTCGCGGCCTCGAGGCTGGAGCCTCACTGCGTTCGATCGCCGTGTCGATCGGACGCCCGGCATCCACAGTCGGGAGGTCGCCCGCAACGGCGGCCGAGTGAAGTACCGCGCGGTCACCGCCGAGCAACGCGCTCAAGAGCAGGCACGTCGCCCGAAACCGTCCGCTCTGCAGGACAACCCGGTGCTGCGCCAGCTCGTGATCGAACTACTCGACAACGAGTGGTCCCCTGAGCAGATAGTGGGACATCTGCGGCTGATGCACGCCGGCAACCCGCTTATGCGGATCAGCCACGAAAGCATCTACCGCGCGATCTACACGACCCGGTGGAAAGTGATCTCGCGTGAGCTGTGCACCAAGCTGTGCACGCGCCGTCCCATCCGCAAGAACAAGAAGAACACGGTCAAGGGCCAGTGGCGTTCCCAAATCACCGGGGCACGGCCGATCGAGGAACGGCCTGACGCAGCCCACGCCCGAAGCGAGCTCGGCCATCTCGAGGGCGATCTCATCGTCGGAGCCAAGAACAGCCAGGTCGCGACGCTGGTTGACCGCAGGTCCCGCTACCTGACCATGGTCGCACTACCCAGCCGTCACACCACGACGGTCATCCCCGCTCTGCAGCAGGCGTTCTCACTGATGGATGCTCGCCTGCTCAGCACTCTGACCTGGGACCGCGGCATGGAACTCGCCGGCCACCGGCTGCTGACCGAAGCGACCGGCGTCGACGTCTTCTTCGCGGCACCGCGCAGCCCGTGGCAGCGGGGCACGAACGAGAACACGAACAAACTGATCCGGCAGTACTTACCGAAGGGCATCGATCTGAGCCTGTACAGCCAAGCCGACCTCGACGCCCTGGCCGCCCGACTGAACAACCGTCCCCGCAAGTGCCTCGGCTACCGAACCCCGGCCCAATGCGTTGCCTTGACTCTTTGAATCTAAGTCGGCTTTTTTCGCGAGCCAACTCGACCCACGTCCGCCCAGATGAATGCCTTCATCGACGCCCACCGCGACCGGTTCGGCGTGGAGCCCATCTGCCGGGTGCTGGAACATGCGACCTCGACCTACTACGCCGCCAGGTCCCGCCCGCCTTCGGCCCGAGCACTGCACGATGAACGGCTCAAGACCGAGATCATGCGGGTGTTCGAGGACAACTATCGCTGCTACGGCGTCGGCAAGATGTACCACCAGCTGCGCCGCGACGGCCATCAGGTGGCCCGGTGCACGGTGCGCCGGCTGATGCGGGAGCTGGGCATTCGCGGGCTGTCTCGGGGCGCGGCCGCACGCACCACCATCCCTGGCCACGAGGCCGATCGACCCGGAGATCTGGTGGCGCGCGACTTTCGCGCACCGGCGCCCAATCGGTTGTGGGTAGCCGATCTGACCTACATCCGTACCTGGTCGGGATGGGTATACGCGGCGTTCGTGATCGATGTCTACTCCCGCATGGTGGTGGGCTGGCAGACCGCCACGCACCTGCGCACCGACCTGGCCCTGGATGCCCTGGAGATGGCCATCTGGCGCCGCCGGCGTCACCAGCCGTCAGCCGATCTGTCCCAGCTGGTGCATCACTCCGACCGCGGCGTGCAATATCTATCGATTCGCTACACCGAACGCCTGGCCCAGACCGGTGCGGTCAACTCGGTGGGCAGCCGCGGCGACTCCTACGACAACGCCCTGGCCGAGTCGTTCAACGGTCTGTTCAAAGCCGAGCTGATCCGCCGCCACGGCCCCTGGAAGGGCCTGGACGACGTCGAGCTCGCGACCCTGGGATACCTCGACTGGTACAACCACCGTCGGCTCCACACCGCGTGCGATCACCGCCCACCAGCGGAATTCGAAGCGATCTACTACCGTCACAACCACAGCCCACTCACGACAGCAAAAACAAAGTAGGCAGCCCTCCATCAAAGCCGGACGGCTTCACATCAACGCCGGACGCCTGTACCTGGTCCACGAAGGCCGCGCGGCCCGCGTCCCCGGAACCGCCATCGCCGAGTACATCACCTGCCTCAAGAACGAAGCGGGAGTGAGCGCCCGATGATGCTCTCCACCTCCGGTCGCGACCCCTTCGACTGGCTCACCATCTCCGACATCCTCACCGACCTACGGGTACCCCTCTCCGACTGGCAGGAGTGGGAAGCCGCCGGCCACGTACCCGCCGGGGTGATCTGGCCGGACGGCCAAGTCCGCATCAGCGTCCTGAGCTACGCCCGCTGGTTGGAATCGCTGGCCGCCGGTGAGGATGACGCCCCGCCCGACCCCGACCAGATCCGCGACACCATCCGTGACGCCCTAGAACTCGCGGCCGATCGAGGGCTCAGCCATGCCGAACTGTGCGACCTGTTCGCCCACCATGGCATCAACGTGTCCCCGGACACGGTCACGGCCGCTCTCGATGACCTCACCCGCGAAGGCGTATGCCACCCCCACACCATCGACCACGCCGGACGGCCCGTCGTCCGCTATTGCTTCGGACGGCCCCAATGACCAAGCGACGCACCCGGGCCAACGGCGAAGGCTCGATTTTCCCCTACCGCAACAGCTACGCCGCTTACGTCTGGGTCACCACCCCCAGCGGAGAAAGGAAAAGAAATGGGTCTACGGCAAGACTCGGGAAGTGGTTCACGACAAGTACGTCAAGCTGATCAACGAGGCCAAGGACAAGCCAGTGGCTACCGCAATGCCGACCGTGGAAAGGTACATGGCGTACTGGCTGAGTGAAGTAATCGAACCGAATCGGGAACCTCAAACCTATGCCCAGTACGAGACGCTTACTCGTTTATACGTGGTGCCGGAGCTGGGTCGCAAACGGCTGGACCGCCTGACCGTTCGCGACGTTCAGCAATGGGTCAACAAGCTGCCCGCTACGTGCCAGTGTTGCGCACAGGGCAAGGACGCTGCTAGGCCGGAACATCACATCGACCCGCGCAAGCGGCGGCGATGCTGCGCCATCAGGAGGTGTTGCAAGGCGTATCCGAGCAAGAGAACGATTCAGGCGGCGCGCAATACCCTACGGGCGGCCCTCAGTCACGCGCAGACCGAGGAAATCCTGTCCCGCAACGTCGCTAAAATGGTGAAGCTTCCGACAATGCGAAAGCGTCTGCAGGCACGGTCGTCATGGAGCGTGGACGAAGCCCGGCAATTCCTGGAGTCGGCGCGGGAGCACGAGGACCCGCTGTATGCCGCATGGGTGCTGATTCTCGTTCTGGGACTGCGGAAGGGGGAAGTTCTGGGCCTGCGGTGGGAAGATGTGGATTTGGAGTCCGGCGAATTGTCGGTCAGTATGCAGCTTCAACGGGTGCGCGGACAACTCATCCATAAGGAGCGCACCAAGACCGAGGATTCGACCGATGTATTGCCGCTCCCGGCCATCTGTGTCACCGCGCTTCGCATTCGACAGAAGCGCCAGGAAGCCGAGTGCGCAGCTCGCAAGCAGCGGTGGACCGGTAAGGGGCTGGTCTTCACGACCCGACCCGGCCAACCGATCGAGCCGCGCAACCTCAACCGCAGTTTCCTCCACCGGGGCACGCACGCCGGCGTCCGGGCCATCCGCGTACACGACACTCGGCACACCTGCGGATCGTTGCTCGCGGCCCTCGACATCCACCCGCGGACCGCGATGCAGATCCTTCGGCATAGCCAGATCAGCATCACGATGGACATCTACACTCAGGTCCCCGCCGAGGTCACCCGAGAGGCCCTGAAGCGGCTAGGAGACCGGCTCACCGGTGCCGACGATACTCCCCGGAGCACTGCTGTTGTGGCCCCGTAGCTGCATATTACTGCTTCACGAACAATCAGAGGCCTCTTCATGTGATCGGGAGGGGCCTCTGACCCCCGGTCATCCCTACGTGGACGCTGTTAGGGTACCCATCTCACCCAATTTTTGTCTTCTCCGCCCCATCAGCAGTGTCATTAACTTGGTACACACTGTTGGTGACAATGCCCTGTACAAGTGCACTGAGAATCGCGGTCCGCTCGGCTAGGCCAAGGTCGATTGCGCTAGACATCAAACGTTCCGCAGCTAGATATCGGGAGAATTGTAGCGGCTGGTCAAAATACGCACGCAAGTGCAGTGCGGCATTCTCTTGGGAGCGCACAAACGTGCGACCAACGTACCCGGCAAAAGCGGCTGATACGGCGCCGAGCGATCCTATAGTTACAGCACCGGTCACGGTGCTAGCATTTGCTGCCAGTATTGCGATCCAACTATTATGGCAAATCCGGTAACCATGGCAATTTGGGCCGTGATAAAACTCCTGCGTGCTTGTCCGGTTGCTATTTGATGATACAGGTCCAGTCTGGAGTGCGTCACTTCCCACAACGCCTGGAGAGCTAAGCGATCGTCTCTGAGTCGCGCCGACGCTCCAGGTATACCCTCTGGGACTATTTGTGAATCTTGCTTTAATGCATCAGCTAATTGCACCTCGGCGAGTTGTAGGCGCTCTCGCGCCTTCTCCTCATTCGGGGGATTTGTGCCAGCGGTTGCTCTACCAATCGATCGTAGCAGTAGCGGAGCGCCTACACCCAAAGAAAATGGTATAAGCCCTCCGTCTATCTGCCCGATGTACGCAGCGTATCCCGCGACTGTTGCGCCGACGAGTGCAGTTAGGGGGATGCTTATTGCATGTAGGCCAATTAGCTCTCGCCAATGGGCTGAGTTTCTAATTGGCGATATAAATCGACCGACGCGAAGGCAAATCCTCCAGCGAGCCCCCATAATGCTGGAATCCACAAGTGTGACATATTTCCGCGCAATCACGAGTCTTGAGACGAGAATCGGTTAACGCGCCGTGGTGTAATTACGGCAGAGTCAGCTTAGCCCCTCAATAGCGATCATGAGGTCTATTGCACACTTGTGGGCCATTACCCGCAGCCCTCGATGTCCACCCTGCGGACCGCATTGAAGATCCTTCAGTCATAGCCGGATCAGCATCGCGATGGACATCTACAGGTTCCCGCCGAGGTCACCAAAGAGGCTCTAAAGCGGGGCTAGGGGACCAGCTCGCCTGGGCCGACGACACCTCTCCGAGCACTGCCAACACAGCCCCGTAGCTGTACATTGCTGCTGTACGACCAGTCAGGGGCCCCTTCCGGTCTTGCGGAAGGGGCCCCTGACCTTTGGTCGGGACGACAGGATTTGAACCTGCGACCCCTTGACCCCCAGTCAAGTGCGCTACCAAGCTGCGCTACGTCCCGTTGCCCGTGTTCGGTGGGCGAGAACAACCTTAGCGCAGATCTAGAGGGCTTGCGTAACGGGAGTGTTCGACGGGGTGGGGGTGGTGGGGGGAGGATGGG
>NZ_JBHSRF010000146.1:0-9710 GCF_042658925.1 Sphaerisporangium aureirubrum | reverse complement strand
CCGGCGGTCCGGGCGCGGCGGGCGCGGCCGGTGCCGCGCTGCGCGGCGCGGCCCGGGGCGGGGGAGCGGGCCGCGGAGGCGGCACGACCGGGCCCTCGCAGCGGCCCGCGGCCGTACGGAACAGCGGTCCGGGCGCTCCGGTCTCCGGGGGCGGCGGCTCCGCGAGCAGCGGTTCAGGCGGTTCGGGTGGCGGCTCAGGCGGCGGTTCGGCGAGTGGTTCGGCGGGCGGCTGGTTCGGCGGGCGCGGCGGAGGCGGGTGGGCCTCGCGTGGCTCGTCCGGCGGCTCCGGGCGCGCCGAGACGCCGAGGCGTACCACCGCGGGCGGGCCACGCGGTTCGGGCGGCGGTTCGGGCGGCGGCTCGGGATGGCTGTCCGGCGGCGGCTCCTCCGGACGTTCCTCCGGCTCCTCGGGCGGCTCGGGTGGTTCAGGCGGCTCGGGAGGCCGCGCCTCGCGTGGCTCGTCCTCCGGGCGTTCCTCCGGCGGCGGCCTGTTCGGCGGTTCGGGTGGCTCGGGTGGTTCGGGCCGTTCCGGTGGCTCGGGTCGCTCCGGCGGTTCCGGTGGTTCGGGTGGCGGCCTGTTCGGCGGCTCCGGGGCCAGGTCGGCGCCGCGGCCGTCCGGTGGCGGGCGCTCGGCGTCCAATGAGCCGCCGCCGCTGTGGTTGCCGCCGCGTGCCGACTCCGGGCGCGGTGACGACGAGGGCGCGCCCTTCTGGCTCAGGCCTGCCGGCCCGGGCAAGGACTGACGCATGGTCCAGCTGCGCGACCGGCGCGGGCTCGCCTTCGCCGGGGTGGTCGTGGCGCTGGCGGCCGTCGGCGTCTACCTGACCCTCCGGCCCGCCTCCTCCGGCCCGGACGTCCCCGACCCCGCAGGCCGTCCGGCCGCCGTGGTCTCTCCCGGCCCGGTGGAGCCCGTGACCGGCACGCCGGCCCCCCGGGTCAGCCCCGGGACGTTCGACATCTACCGCTACCTGCCGCTGACCCGGCAGCAGATCGCCGAGGCCGCCGACGCGGCCCAGCGCTTCGCCGTGTCCTACGCCACCTACCGCCACGACGAGGACCCCGCGTCGTACGCCGAGCGGCTCAAGGCGTTCACCACCGTGGAGTTCGGCACCGTTTTGTCCAGGGACGTCACCACGCCCTCGACGGTTGAGCAGAACCGCGCCGGGCAGATCATCTCGTCGGGGACGGCGAGCCTGAAGAACATCCGTGACATCTCCGACGGATCGGTGGTGTTCGTGGTCACCGTCGTGCAGCACATCACCGGCAAGGACGGCCCGCAGGAGCGCAGCGCCGACTACGCCGTCACGCTCACGCAGGTGGGCGACGGCTGGCGGGTGTTCGACATGCAACAGGCCGACGTCGGCCAGGAAGGGGACACCGGCGAGGGGACGATCCAGTGACGTCCCGGGTACGCCTCGCCCTGATCATCGGGCTGGCCGGGGTCGTCCTGGTCACGCTCATCATGGCGCCGATGCTGATGAGCACGTTCCCGTCGTTCCTCGGCGGCGGCACCGTCACCGACTGCGCCGACGACTCGCCCAAGTTCGCCAACGTCTCCAACACCGCGCAGTCCGACATACCGCCCGAGTACCTCGCGCTGTACAAGAAGTGGGGCCAGAAGACCGGCGTGCAGTGGACGGTGCTGGCCGCCGTGGGCAAGCGGGAGACCGACCACGGGCGCTCCAACCTGGCCGGCGTGAAGAGCGGCACCAACTACGCCGGGGCCGCCGGGCCGATGCAGTTCCTGATCAGCACCTGGGGCGGCAAGGCCAAGCTCAAGATCTCCAGCAAGATCAACGGCTACGCCTCGGACGGCGACGACGACGGCTACGGCGATGTGTACAACCCCGCCGACGCCATCCTCGGCGCCGCCAAGATGCTCAAGCGCAACGGCGCCCCCGGCGACCTGCGCCGCGCCCTGTTCGTCTACAACCGCGCCGTCTGGTACGTCGAGCAGGTCCTGGAGATCGCCCGCAGGTACGCCTCCGACGGCACCCTGGACCTCCCCCCCGAGGCCGACCCCGCCTGCGACCCCCCGCTCGTCGAGGCCGCCCCCAGCGACGTCGTCCGCAAGATCCTCCAGTACGCCCTGGCCCAGCGCGGCAAGCCCTACCGCTGGGGCGGCACCGGCCCGCAGGGCTTCGACTGCTCCGGCATCATCTACATGGCCTACCGCGCCGCCGGCCTCTCCATCCCGCGCACCACCTTCGGCCAGTGGCCCTTCGGCAAGAAGATCTCCAGAGGCGACGAACAGGCGGGTGACCTGGTCTTCTTCAACTCCGGCCCCGGCACCTCCTCCAACAACCCCGGCCACGTGGGCATGGTCGTCTCCCCCGGCAAGATGATCGAGGCCCGCTGCACCCTCTGCGGCCCCATCAAGGTCACCACCTACCGGGAACGGCCCAACATCGTCGGCTACACCCGTCCCCTGCAGAACCCCAAGATCCTGGAGCAGCTGCGCGGCCTGGGCCTGACCTGACCGCCGCCGCTCACGCCTGGGCGGCCGGCCAGAACTGCAGCTTCAACAGGGTGACGCCGACGACGTCGGCCGTGAACTCCTCGTGGCGCAGGTATTTGCGATGCACCCTGACCTGCCAGGCGGCTTCCGGGCGGCCGAGGTCGAACTCCGCCCCGTAGGACTCGTCCCCCGAATACTGGCTGACGGCGCGCACCTTGCCCGACTCCAGGCGCACGCTTCCCGACCAGGAGTCGTCCCAGGACGCGAGGGGAGGAGGCGCTCCGTCCCAGAGCTCATATTTGATCAGAAATCGTTCGCCGTCGGTGTCGTCGATCGCGATCCCGTTGTCGCCGGTTCCGACCCACCCGTCCGCGTCAGTCTCGATCTCGTAGAGATCGCCCGCGTCCTCGACGTCCGCGACACCGGACAGATAGCGCGACATCGCGTTCGGGTCGAGAAGCTCGGTGACGACGTTCACCACAGGCGTTTCCTTACGTTACGCGGGGTCGGACCGGGGGCCCGGCCGGTCGCCGGCCAAGCCCCCGGAGGACGCTACAGCATTTCCATCCAGTACTGATCGAAGTTCAGGATTCTGTTGTTCTGGTACCAGGCTCGGAGCACGATTCCGTGCGCCTCGTTCTCGGCCGCGTTTATCATCGCGACCGAGAAGTTATGCGGAGGATTGGCGCGCGCCGAGCCTTGCAGGGTGGAAGCGAAGGGGAACTCGTCGCAATCTTTTCCTTCTTCTTTCTTGAGTTCGTTCTTGCAGACCACACCGGCGGCCGTGCGATTCCCGGTGCCGGTCGGCTCGTATCCATGACGGGTCAGCGTGTCGTTCCAGCGGCCACCCGGGATGTGCTTCTGCGCGGTCAGGTCCGGGTAGGACTTCCCTCCCGGTGCGGGGAAGGTCTTCGTCCCTGGCGTGAGCGCGCGCTTGATGTGCTCGTACATGTTCGGGAACCCGACGCCCTTGGCGTTGACGTCGTTCCTGGTCATCGAGAACGACGGGACGCCCGACATGTGAACACATCCGCCACCCTGCTTGTTGTGCCACTTGATCTGGGGTGACCTGTCGCACCTGAACGTGCCGTCCCCGTAGACCGGGGTGCTGCTCTGGTGGCCGTCGTCCGGGTGGTTCGTGATTATCGAGTAGTTGACCGTGCAGTCGCTCTTCAGGTGGTACCCGGTGCCAGGGCCCGAGGTGAAGGTCTGGCTCGTGTGCCACTCGGTGGAGGCCGCCGCCCTCCATTGGCTCACGGTGTACGTGCCCGTCATCCCGGTCGCGGCCCCCGCGACGCAGCCGCTGCTGTTCGAGCCGATCGTGTTGGCGAAGCGGACACCGCTCGGCACGTCCCCCTCGACGCTGTCGATATAAATGTGCTTCTTGACCTGGAATTCGCGTTTGTCCATCGTCCCCTGGATGTAGGTGAGCTGGTGTCCCTTGAGAGTTCCGACCAGCTGGGGAATGAAGATGCGGACCCTCCAGACGTTTATCGTCCAGCCGGAATAGCGGCAGTGGGCGTACCGGCTCGGCGTGATCGCGTACGGCGCGTTTCCCGTGGTCGTCGCGTTGTGACATTGCGGGTAGGTCGCGCTGGGCGTGACGGACGCCTTGCCGCCGATGACCCGTTTGATGGTGCTCGGATCAGGGGGATCCGCGGCGGCCGTCTGGGCGGCGGTGCGGAGCGCCGTGCCGGAGACGCCCGCGGTGAGGTCCTGCCAGCCGCTCCAGGCGCCCTGGCCGTCCGCGCCGGTGACGCGGGCCCGCCATCTCACCCGCTCACCGGCCCGCAGCCGGCCGGCCGGCACCCGCGCCGTCGCCCGGGAGTCACCGGCTTCGGCGGTGACCTGGCCCGACCAGAGCAGACGCCTGCCCGCGGCGGTCAGGTCCCGCTTGGCGGGCACGCGGGCGACCTCGACGTCCACCTTCGCCGCGCCGCCGTGCCCGGCCGACAGCCAGGTGGTCAGGCTGGGGGTGAGGGTCGAGGTGACGCCCGCTCCCCGCACCGTGCGGCCGTCGTCCACCGCCAGCTTCTCGATCGCGGGAGCGGCCCCCGCACGCGACGCCTGGACCGCCGCACCTGACGGCGGGACGGCACCGAGGGCGGTGTTCATGTCGGCCTGGATCTCGGTCGCGGTCAGGGCGCGGTTGTAGACGCGCACCTCGTCGATCAGGCCGGCGAAGAACTCACCCCAGGTGGTGTTGCCGCCGATGCGCAGCGGGCCGCCGTCGTCGTCGAGCGTGCCGGTGAACGCGGACTGCGCGGCCTGGGTGCCGTTGACGTACAGACGGACCGTGCTGCCGTTGTAGGTGACCGTCAGATGGCTCCACTGGTTCAGGGGCAGCGGGGCGGTGCCCCCCACACCTCCGGCCTCCTCGGCGCCGGTCTGCAGCCAGCCCTCGGGCACGGCGCCGTTGGAGGCGTACAGGCCGTAGGAGCCGCCGACGTCGAGTTCCTTCATCGCCACGGTGCGCCAGGCACCCTGCACCGCGGAGGGCCGCACCCACGCGGAGAGCGTCAGCGCGTCGGTCAGCCGCAGCGACGCGGCATGGGGGACGGTGACCCAGCTGGACGACCCGTTGAACGACAGCGCCGAGCCGTACCGGCCCGTCGCCCAGGAGGTGTCCCTGACCGCTCCGGCGTTGCCCCGCCCGGAGGAGTCGCCCACGTTCGTGCCCGAGCCCTCGTTCATGCCGTAGGCCGCCACCAGCCCCGTGACCGGGGTCGGGGTGACCGTCGGCGTGGGAGTCGGGGTCGGTGTGGGTGTCGGGGTGGGGTTCGGCGTGGTGGAGCCCACCGGTGTGCTCATGTCGGCCTGGACCTGCGCCGCGGTCAGGGCGCGGTCGTAGACGCGCACCTCGTCGATCAGACCGCTGAAGTGCTCACCCCAGACCGCGTCCCCGCCGATGCGCAGCGGGCCGCCGTCGTCGTAGAGGCTCTCGTTCATGGCGGTCTGGCCGGCGGGCTGGCCGTTGACGAACATCCGTAGCGTGGCGCCGTCGTAGGTGGCCGCCAGGTGGCTCCAGGTGTTCACCGGCAAGGGCGAGCCGCCTTCGACCTGCGAGAAGCCCTCGGGGTCGGGTTGCACCCAGCTGGAGGGGACCCCGTTGTCGTTGGCGGCGTAGAGGCTGTAGGAGAGGCCTTCGTCCTCGTCCAGTTCCTTGGCCATCACCGCTCGCCAGCCGGACAACGTGGCCGGGTTGACCCAGGCCGACAGGGTCATCCCGGTCGTGAGACGCAGCGACGCGGCGTCCGGGACGGTGACCCAGCTCGACGTGCCGTTGAACGTCACGGCCTTGCCGTACTTGCCGTTCGCCCAGCCGGTGCCGGTGCCCGTACCGGTGTTGTTCCGCCCGGAGGAGTCGGCCACGCTCGCGCCGGAGCCCTCGTTCATGCCGTAGGCCGCCACCAGGCCGGGCACCGCGCCGGCGCCCGTCGTGAACGACCAGGTGTGGGGCGTCATGACGTTGCCCGACGCGTCCTTGGCGCCGTCGGCGTCGACCCGGTACGCCGTCTGGTCCGCCAGCGGCGACGCGGGGGTGAAGGTCCACCGGGTGCCGCCGTCGCCGCTCGTCAGGGTTCCCGGCACGGCCGTGTCCGACGGGTCCTTCACGGTGAGCCGGACGTCGGACACCGCCTCGCTGAAGTTCACCCGCACCGCGGTGCTCGCCGGCACGCCGGTGGCGTTCCCGGCCGGGTCGGTCCCCGTGACGGCCGGCGCCTCGGTGTCGGGTCCGCTGGTGGTGAACGACCACGCGTGCGGGGCCGTCATCTGGTTCCCGGCGAAGTCCAGGGCCTCGCCGACCTCGGCGGTGTAGGTGGTGTCGGTGGCCAGGGGCGCGCTCGGGGTGAAGGTCAGGGTGGTGTCCGCCGCGTCCATGGACGCGGTCCCCGCCACCTCGGCGTTCTGCGCGTCCTTCACCACGATGCGCGCATCGGTCACCGGCTCGCCGAACACCGCCTTGATCGTGCCGCCGATCGGGACGCCGGTCTGCCCGCCGGTCGGAGTGGTGGACGAGACCGTGGGCGGCGCGGTGTCGTCGCTGGGCAGAGGATTGGGCTCGGGTGGTTCCTCACCCGCCGGCGGGGGCCCCTCGTCCTCGCCGCCCGCCAGCTCCTCATCGGTGAGATCGTCCGGGTAGTACGCGTCCAGCAGCCTGCTCGGGGCCGAACGCCCGGCCGCGATCGCGTCCGCCATCGCCTGCTCGGGCGTCGTGGCCCGCGGCGGGGGCAGCTGGTCGACGTAGACGTTGCCCGACTCCACCCACGCCTTGTCCTGCTCGTACGTGGTCGCGGGGGGCTCGGCGCCGTTGTAGGAGCGGGGGGCGACGAGATACGTCGTCTCCGCAGGTGTGTACTCGACGATGAGGACGGGGCCGCGCGGCGTGAAGGGCCAGGTGTCGTAGCCGCCGTACTCGTCGGAGCGGTACCAGCGCCAGTTGGTCGGCACGCTCTCGCTGGCCGAGGCCAGTTGCACGCCGAAGTCGTTGGCGCCGTCCATCCACGCCTGGGTCATCTGCTCGACCGAGTACCAGAGCTCGCCCTCGCCCTCGGGGCAGCTCAGGCCGTAGGCGCCCTTGTTGCCGACCTGGCCGGTGCTCGTCACCGACGGCTGGCCGCTGGACCAGGTCATCGTGTTGATGTTCCAGTCGGTGGTGACGCGGCGGGCGACGATGCCGGCGGTGGCGGTGTCGCTGCAGTCGTTGGTGTCGTAGTTGAACAGGCGCAGGTCGGCGTTGTTGACCGTGCCGCCCTCCAGCGGGGTGCCCCTGATGTGGAAGCGGACGTAGGCGCGCCAGGTGACCGTGCCGCTGTTGGACCGGCCTGTGATGAGCCTGTTGAGGCCCTTGTTGCTGTTGCTGCTCGGGTAGCTGTGGCTGACGAAGGTGTCGCCCGCGATGCCCGTCCCGGTCCAGTCCTCCATCAGAGGCACCGCCAGCGTGACCGGATAGGTGACCGCCGGATTGGACAGGAAGCCGGCGTCAGGGGCGACCACCAGGGCACCCGCGCCGTCCACACTCGTGGCCGCCGTGCCCAGGCGGCCGGTGGCGGGCGCGCGCGTCTCGGTCGCGTCCAGCATCGGGATCCCGGCCAGGTCGGCGATCTCCTTGCCCTCGCCGTTCAGCACGCCGGGGGTTTTGTCGCTTCCCTTGCCGAGCTTGAGGTCCTTGGGCAGGTCGACCGGGATGCGGAGCTTCAGGGCCTTCGCGGGGCGTTGCCGGAGCACGATCTCGTGCCGGAATCCGTCCGGGGCGACGGTGACGACCAGGTCGGCGCCCGGCCCGTAGGCGTCGGTGTACGTGGCGGTGTTGTTCCTGACCACCGGCTTCGGCAGCTTCGCGGGGGCGGAGACGCTTCCCGCGCCCGCGTCGCCCGCGTACTTGACGGCGGTGGTGTCACCCCCGAGCGACAGGGTCAGGTCGCCCTTGGTGGCCTTGGGCCGCAGGACGCCGTCCTGGACGGCCAGGGTGGGGTCGACGGCCTGCCAGGCCCCGTTCTTCCTGACCCGCACCGGGGTGCTGGACACCTCGGCGCGCACGGTCTTTCCGTCGGGGTTGGCGTAGTAGGTTCCGGTCTCCGAGCGCAGTGCCTCGATCTCGACGCGTTTGTTGTCCTTTTTGGCCTGGTCGAAGGCGGCGTCAGGGCTGCCGGCGTGCGGCGCCCGGGCGGCGGGGGTGGGGGAGGGTTCGGCGCTCGCGGGAGCGCTTACGAACGAGAGGGGCAACGCCAGGAGCGCGATCACGGCAGCCGGGCGCCGCGTCCTGGCGGATAACCCGGACGCTGATCGTGGTGATTTCATACCGGCCTTTCCATAGGCGGGAACGGCACGATAATGGCATGTCAAATCAAAAAAGGTACAGAGTCAATAAAGTGACGAGAAGGGTGTGATCTGTGATTGGTTCGCCTGGAGCGAATGGCTTTCCGGGGGGATTTCTTTTCAGCGGTATTGTTTCCGGGTGGATTGTTGTTTCCGGCGTTCAACCCACGTCGTTTCCTGGCGCGCCGGGTCCGCGCGTACCCCGTGCGGCGGGGCCCGCGGTGGCCCGCTCCGGCCCGACGGGCGGCGGGCGCCCCGGTGGGGACCCCGGTCAGGGGCCTGAACTGGGGTGGGGGCGGACAGGGGCGGCCATGGTTCGGGAACGGTGTCAAGTGTTGCTGAGGGCGGATCGGCGGAGGGGTCCTTAGGCTTTACCCGCATGGAGAAGATTGTTGTCGCGGCGGCCATCATCGATGGCGGGAGGCTTCTGGCGGCGCAGCGGGCCGGACCACCGGCGATGGCGGGCGGATGGGAGTTCCCCGGGGGCAAGGTCGATCCGGGGGAGACCGACCACGAGGCGCTGATACGGGAGTGTCAGGAGGAGCTCGGGGTCGGGATCAAGGTGGGGGAGCGGGTCGGGGGCGACTGGCCGCTGACGCCGGGGTACGTCATGCGGGTCTGGCTGGCGAGCTTGATTTCCGGCATTCCGCACCCTCATGAGCACTTGGCACTGCGCTGGCTGGGTCGTGATGAGCTTTTCGACATAGCCTGGCTGCCCGCCGACCTTCCCGTGGCGAAGGCTGTACGCCATCTGATCGCCGAAGGTTGAGTCCCGGCTCCATGTGAGATAACTGCTACGCACAGTGACTATGATGACGCGTAGCGTATCGGGGAGCGGGGTAAGTGTTATGGCCGGTTGGTGGATACATGCCCGAATGGCACCCATCGTCGGTGCCGGAGCACTGATCCTGGGTGGCAGTGCGTCGGCCGCGACGGGGGACGATCCCGGGCAGCGGGATTCGACGGCGGAACACCGCCTCAGCGTCCGCCTGGTGGACGCCGGCGGGCCGCTCCGTCCCGGCGCCGTCATCAGGCCCGGTGCGGTGGCGCACTTCCACGTGCGCATCGAGGGCCCGGTGGACGAGACCCTCCTGACCGTCACCACCAGCCCGCAGGACGCCCCGCTCGCGCTCCGCTGCGCCCGCAGGCAGCGACTGGTCGCCGCCGCCCCGGGCGCCCCCTCCGGCCTCCGCATGCTCCCCGCCAACGTCTGCAGATTCGACGAGATCACCGGCGCCCGGACCGTCGACGTCAAGGTGACCGTCCCCCCCGAGGCCGACGAGATCGGCGTCACCGCGGTCGCCCAAATGCGCGACCCCGGCGGCGTGCAATGGGTAAAACGCATGGCCGGCGCCGAATACCCAGTCGGCCGCCCCCTCCACGCCCAAGGCACCCCCCCACCCCCCGGCACCCCCGCCACCTGGCAATCCCC
>NZ_JBHSRF010000145.1:0-9722 GCF_042658925.1 Sphaerisporangium aureirubrum | reverse complement strand
GGGGCGCCGGGCAGCGCGGGCCCGGCCAGGGCGCGGGCGGGCGGCGCGGCGACGCCGGCGGCGAGGGTGCCGGCGGCCCCGAGCCCGGCGAGCCGGGCGAACCCGCGCCGATCCATTGATGTCACGGTGATGTCCTCCTTGAGGAGACGAACACGGAGGGTCATGATTCGACCACGCGTAGTCTCGGCTCGGGTAAGGACATCGTCGCCGCGGCGCGCCACGCCGGGTGAGCTGGCATTCCAACCGATCAGGGCACCCGTTCCGGATCGCGGTGTTTCGCCGGATAAGCGGCCCCCGGGAGCCGGGTGAGCGGCGCCCGGGGGCGGACAAGCGGCGGTCGCGAGAGGTTGAGCGGTCGCGAGCGGACGGCCGGCGGCGCCTCCCGGCCGGGCGCGGGGGGTGTCAGCGCGCGGTGAGCGAGCAGGTGTTGGCGAGGTCGCCCGAGGCGGGGCGGGGGAGGGTGGCGTCGGCGGGCGGGGTCCGGCCGGCGGTGGTCCAGGCGGCCAGCGCGGTGAAGGCGGTGCGGAAGCACGGCAGGATCGGGCGCAGCAGGCCGGGGAAGGCGTCGTACAGGCCGTCCACGTGGTTGCCGCCCTCGATCCGGTAGTAGCGGTGCAGCCTGTCGCGGCCCTGCCCGCGGATCAGCCTGTCGTACACGTCGGAGTCCTCACCGATGGGCAGCAGCGTGTCCAGGGTGCCGTGCAGCGTGATCAGCGGCCGGCCGATGCGCCCGGTGAGCTCGATCCTGCGCACGGCGTCGCGCACGGACGCGGGCCGTGCGGCGTAGTCGTAGTCGGCGTCGCAGGCCGGGGTGCCCGGCGCGCAGAACGGCGTGCCGGCCTGGGTGGCGCCGTCGTACCCGGGGTCGAGCTCCTCACGGTAGATGCGCTGGGTGAGGTCCCAGTAGACCTTGTAGTGGTAGTCCCACAGCGGCTCGGAGCCGGGCGCGAAGCCCGCGGCCAGGATGGCGTCGTGCGCCGCGGCGTCGCCGGTGGCCGCGTACTTGGGGTACTCCCTCAGCGTGGCGGGCAGCGAGGTGAGCAGGTTCGGGCCCTTCGCCCGCCACAGCGTGCCCTCCCAGTCGACGCCCCCGGTGTACAGCTCGGGGTGGTTCTCCAGCTGCCACCGCACCAGGTAGCCGCCGTTGGAGATGCCCGCCGCGTACGTGGTGCGCGGCGCCCGCCCGTACCGCTGCGCGACGACGGACCTGGCGGCCCGGGTGAGCTGGGTGACCCGCTGGTTCCACTCGACGATGGCGTCGCCGGGGCGCGTGCCGTCCTTGTAGAAGTCCGCGCCGGTGTTGCCCTTGTCGGTGGCCGCGTAGGCGTATCCGAGGGACAGCACCCAGTCGGAGACGGCGAAGTCGTTGGCGTACTGCCGCCGCACCCCGGGCGTGCCCGCGACCACCAGGCCGCCGTTCCAGCGTTCGGGCAGCCGGATCACGAACTGGCTGTCGTGGTTCCAGCCGCGGGTGGTGTTGGCGGTGGAGGTGTCGGGGAAGTAGCCGTCGATCTGCGCGCCGGGCACGCCGGTGGGGTTGACGGCGCCTGCCGGGGTGAGCCCGGCCCAGTCGGCCGCGACCGAGTGGCCGGAGGCGACCGTGCCCGCGGTGGTCAGGTCGTCCAGGCAGGCGGAGATCTGCATCTGCGCGCCGGGGACCTTGATGTGGCCGAGGGGGCCGCAGGCGGAGGCGGCGGCGGCGCCCGGGGCCGGGCCGAGCAGGCACGCGACGGCGGTGGCCGCCGTCGCCACACCGAGCACCCGGCCGGGCCGGCGTCGGATGGATCGCATGGGAACTCCTCATGAACGGGGACTGCCGCCATGGTGTCCACCGCCTGTGAGGTGGGCCACGTCCCCGGGCCCCATATTTGACCGCGCGTATATGGCGGCGGAAGCCACCTGCCGGCGCCCCGCACCACCCACGCCCCCCGGCGGGGACGGTGGGCCCTTACCGGAGCGGTACGTGTGCGGTCCACATAACGGCGGCCGTGAGCGCGTGGCGGCGCCCTGACCTGGGAGATATGTCGCCCGGGCCCATGGCTGGAGCGTGGAATATGTGCCCGGGCCACATGGAACACGATCCCGGCCTGACTTAGTGTTCCGCGACACGACGACTTCGTCCGTTAACCCCGGGGTGATCTGGACGAAACCACCTGAGACGAGGAGGCCCGCATGGACGGTCCGGTCCTGCGAGCGCGGGGTCTGGCCAAGGAGTTCCGTGGCTTCCGCGCCGTCGACGGCGTGGACCTGGACGTCGCCGAGGGCAGCGTACACGCCCTCGTCGGGCCGAACGGCGCGGGCAAGACCACGCTGTTCAACCTGCTGACCGGGTTCCTCACCCCGACCGCCGGGCGGATCACCCTCGGCGGGCACGAGCTGGCGGGCAGGCGGCCCGAGCAGGTCGCGAGGCTCGGCGTCGCCCGGTCGTTCCAGATCACCAGCCTGTTCCCCCAGATGACCCCGCGCGAGCACGTCGAGCTCGCCCTGGCCGGGCCCACCGGCCTGACCTGGCGGTTCTGGCGTTCCGAGCGGCTGCTCGACCGCCACTCCGGGCGGGCCCTGGAACTGCTGGACGAGGTCGGCCTGGCCGGGCACGCCGCCACCCCGGCGGGCACCCTCGCCTACGGCCACAAGCGCGCCCTGGAGCTGGCGCTCGCCCTGGCGCTGGACCCCCGGGTGCTGCTGCTGGACGAGCCGACCGCCGGGATGGGCGTCGAGGACGTCGAGCGCACGGTGGAGCTGATCCGCAAGGTCCGGGCCGGCCGCACCGTCGTCATGGTCGAGCACAACATGAACGTCGTGTCCAGCCTCGCCGACCGGGTGACCGTGCTGCAGAGCGGGCGGGTGCTGGTGGAGGGGCCGTACGCCGAGATCCGGCACGACCCCCGGGTCATCGCCGCCTACCTGGGAGACGCCCATGCCGAAGACTGACGCGCCCCTGCTGTCCACCCGCGGCCTGTCCGCCTGGTACGGCGAGGCCCAGGTGCTGCGCGAGGTGTCGCTGGACGTGGGCCGCGGCGAGATCGTCACGCTGGTCGGCCGCAACGGCGCGGGCAAGACCACGCTGCTGCGCTGCCTGATGGGGCTCCAGGGCCGCTTCACCGGGTCGGTGGAGTTCCTCGGCGCGGACGTCACCCGCCTCCCGGCCCACAAGCGGGCCCGGCGCGGCCTCGGGTACGTGCCCGACGACCGCGGCGTGTACTCCACCCTCACCGTCGAGGAGAACCTGACGCTGCCGCCCGTCGTCGGCCCCGACCCGTGGCCGCTGGCCAAGGTGTACGAGACGTTCCCCCGGCTGCGCGAGCGGCGGTCGTTCCCCGGCACCAAACTGTCCGGCGGCGAGCAGCAGATGCTGGCCCTGGCCCGGGTGCTGCGCAT
Organism: Sphaerisporangium aureirubrum; assembly: GCF_042658925.1. Classification (NCBI taxonomy): domain Bacteria; kingdom Bacillati; phylum Actinomycetota; class Actinomycetes; order Streptosporangiales; family Streptosporangiaceae; genus Sphaerisporangium; species Sphaerisporangium aureirubrum. The sequence continues at coordinate 6,344 of NZ_JBHSRF010000145.1, read as the reverse complement.
GGGCGCGCGGCTGCTGCTGTGCGACGAGCCCACCGAGGGGCTGTCGCCGCTGATCGTGCGCCAGATCGGCGACATCCTGCGCGAGGTCAGGGCGCAGGGCGGCACCGTCCTGCTGATCGAGCAGAACGTCCACTTCGCGGCCACCGTGGCCGACCGCCACTACCTGATCGCCGAGGGGCGCGTCGTGGAGTCCCTGGACAACGACCAGATGCGGGCCAGGGAGCACGAGCTCCTCGACTACCTCGGCATCTGACGCCCCGCCACAAGCTTCGTCGTAGAGAACCGGACAGGAGAACAGGAAATGAGAGCTCTGGGCCGAGCGGCCGCCGCTGTGGTCGTAGCAGGGGCCACGATCACCGGATGCGCGGGCGGACCCGGCGCCGGGGGGAGCGCGCAGAAGATCAGCGACGACAAGGTCGTGCTGGCCGTGCTGAACGACCAGTCGGGCGTCTACGCCGATCTTTCGGGCAAGAGCAGCGTCGAGGCCGTCAACATGGCGGTCGCCGACTACAAGGCCAAGTACGGCGACAAGGCGGTCGTCAAGAACATCGAGGTGCTGTCGGCCGACCACCAGAACAAGCCGGAGGTGGCCAACTCCAAGGCCCAGGAGCTGTACGACCGGCAGCGCGCCGACATCATCCTGGACGTGCCGTCCTCGGCCGCCGCGCTGGCGGTGGCCGGCGTCGCCAAGGCCAAGAAGAAGATCTTCATGGACATCGGCGCCGCCACCACCGAGCTGGAGGGCGCGCAGTGCAACAAGTACACCTTCCACTACGGCTACAACACCTACATGCTGGCGCACGGCACCGGTGACACGGTGACCAAGGACGGCGCGAAGAACTGGTACATCGTCTACCCGGACTACGCCTTCGGCCAGGACATGCAGAAGAACTTCGCCGCCGCGGTGCAGGGCGCCGGGGGCACCGTCGTGCAGAGCGACCCCGCGCCGTTCCCCAACGACAACTTCTCCACGTTTTTGCTCAAGGCCCCCGGGCTCGACCCCAAGCCCGCGGTGCTCGGCACCATGCAGGCCGGCGGAGACCTGGTCAACCTGGTGAAGCAGTACAACGAGTACAAGCTGCGCGACAAGGGCATCGGCCTGGCCGTCGGCCTGATGTTCATCACCGACATCCACTCGCTCGGCTCCGACGCGCTGGCCGGGACCAAGTTCACCGACGCGTGGTACTGGAACGGCTCGCCGGAGAACCGCGCGTGGGCCGACAAGTTCCAGGCCAAGGTGAGCAAGCGGCCGAGCTTCCCCAACGCCGCCAACTACTCCGCCGCGATCCAGTACCTGGAGGCCGTGCAGCGCGCGGGCACCGACGACGCCGACGCGGTGGTGAAGCAGCTGGAGGGTTACAAGTTCGAGGACGTCTTCGCGCGCAACGCGAGCATCCGCGCGCAGGACCACCTGCTGCTGCACGACGTGTACCTGGCGCAGGTCAAGCCCTCGGCCGAGGTCACCGAGCCGTGGGACTACGAGAAGATCCTCAGCACCATCCCCGCCGACCAGGCGTTCCAGGCCGCCAGCCCGGCCTGCAAGCTCTGATCCCCGCCGGGCGCGCCGCCGGTCCCGCGGCGCGCCCGGCCCGTCCGCGGCGGGGGTGCCCGCCCTTCCCCTTGGAGGTCACCGTGCTCCAACAGGCGTTCAACGGCCTGGTCGGCGGCGCCTTCTACGCCCTGCTCGCCCTCGGGCTCGCCGTCATCTTCGGCATGCTGGGCGTCGTCAACTTCGCCCACGGTGCCTTCTACATGCTGGGCGCGTTCGGGTCCTACGTGCTGCTGGACTCGTTCGGGGTGAACTTCTGGGTCTCGCTGTTCGCCGTCCCGCTGGTGCTCGGCCTGCTCGGCACGCTGCTGGAACGGCTGTTCATCCGCAGGCTGGCGCCGCTGGACCCGCTGTACAACTTCCTGTTCACCTTCGGCCTGGCCCTGATCCTGCAGGACCTGGTCAAGCGCGAGTACGGCGTGCAGTCCCAGCCCTACCCCCGGCCCGCGCTGCTGGACGGCACGGTGGACCTCGGGCTGTTCACCTACCCGGGCTACCAGGTGTTCGTGCTGGCGGTGTCGCTGGTGCTGTGCGGGGCGGTGTGGCTGGTGCTGACCCGCACCCGGGTCGGCATGATCGTCCGGGCCGCCACCGAGCGGCCCGAGCTGACCCGCGCCCTCGGCGTGGACGTCGGCCGGTGGGTGACCCCGGTGTTCGGCTTCGGCATCGCCCTCGCCGGGCTGGCCGGGGTGCTGGCGGCCCCCATGCGGGCGGTCAACCCGCTGATGGGCGCCGACCTGATCATCACGGTGTTCGCGGTGGTGGTCATCGGCGGGCTCGGCTCGATCTTCGGCTCGGTGGCCGCGGGCTTCGCGATCGGGCTGGTCTCCGCGCTCGGCAACCTGTACGTGCCCGCGCTGTCCCAGACCCTGGTCTTCATCCTCATGGCCGCCGTGCTGCTGTGGCGCCCGGCCGGCCTGTTCGGGCGCGAGGAGGCGCTGTCGTGATCCTCTCCCGGTTGGCCCAGCGGCCGCTGTTGCTCGCCGCCGGGCTGGTGGCGGCCCTCGCCCTGCCCTGGATGATCTACCCGCCGGTCGCCCTGGACATCGCCTGCTGGGCGCTGTTCGCGGCGGCGCTGGACCTGCTGCTCGGCTTCACCGGCCTGCTGTCGTTCGGCCACGCCGCGTTCTGGGGCTCCTCGGCGTACGTCGCGGGCCTGCTCGCGCTGAAGGCCGGGATGCCGTTCCCGGTCGCGGTGCTCGGCGGGGCGCTGTTCGCCGCGGCGCTGGCCGTGCCGGTGGGCTACCTGTCGGTCCGGCTGCGCGGCATCTACTTCGCCATGGTGACCCTGGCGTTCGCCCAGATGATCTACTTCGTGGTCAACCAGTGGCGGGACCTGACCGGCGGCGAGAACGGCCTGCAGGGCGTGCCGCGCGAGCTGTTCGGGCTGGACCTGTCCGACCCGTTCGTCTTCTACTACGCCGGGCTGCCGCTGGTGCTGGCCGGCTTCCTCGCCGCCTGGCGGATCGTGCGCTCGCCGTTCGGCCGGGTCCTGGTGTCGGTCCGGGACAACCCGGCGCGGGCGCAGGCCCTCGGCTACCCCGTGCAGCGCTACAAGCTGCTGGCCTTCGTGCTGTCGGCCCTGCTGTCGGGCGTGGCGGGCGGGCTGTTCGCCCTCGGGCACGGCTTCGCGTCCCTGGAGAGCGTCTACTGGACCACCTCCGGGCAGGTCGTGATGATGGTCGTGCTCGGCGGCATCGGCACCCTGTGGGGCGGCGCGCTCGGCGCGGCCCTGGTGGTGCTGCTCAACGACTATCTGGTGACGTCCGGCTTCGAGGGGATCGGCATCGTCACCGGCACCATCTTCGTGATCATCGTCCTGGTGTTCCGCAGGGGCGTCTGGGGGACGGCGCGCCACCTGCTCCAGGCACGGGCCGGCCGATCCCGGCCGGGGGGACCGCCGTCCGCGGGCGACAAGGACGGCGCGCCCGCGCCCACCGGCGTCGGCTCGCCGGTGTAGCGGCCGCGTCACCCGGGGCAAGTCGCCGTTCGCGTACCTCATAGGAGCATGAGCTGTGGTTTCAACGAGCGTGACCGCCGGGACGGCGGCCGGGGCCGACCTGACCGGCCGCCGGGCCCTGGTGACCGGCGGGGCGGGGGGCATCGGGCTGGCCTGCGCGCGGCGGCTGGCGGTGGCGGGTGCGCGGGTCGTCATCGTGGACGTCCGCGCCGACCTCGCGGAGGCGGCGGCCGGCGAGCTGGGCGGGGAGGCGGTGGCCGCCGACCTGACCGACATGGCGGCGGTGGACGCGCTGGACTGCGCGGGCGTCGACATCCTGGTGAACAACGCCGGTTTCCAGCACGTCGCGCCCATCCCCGAGTTCCCGCCCGAGACGTTCGCCGCGATCATGCGGATCATGGTGGAGGCGCCGTTCCGGCTGCTGCGCCGGGTGCTGCCCGGCATGTACGAGCGCGGCTACGGCCGGGTGGTGAACATCTCCTCGGTGCACGGCCTGCGCGCCTCGCCGTACAAGGTGGCCTACGTGACCGCCAAGCACGCCCTGGAGGGCATGTCCAAGGTGGTCGCCCTGGAGGGCGCGCCGCACGGCGTGACCTCCAACTGCGTCGACCCCGCCTACGTCCGCACCCCGCTGGTGGAGCGGCAGATCGACGACCAGGCCCGCGTGCACGGCCTGGACCCCGAGCAGGTGGTGCGGGACGTCATGCTGGCCCCGGCTGCCATCCGGCGCCTCATCGAGCCGGACGAGGTGGCCGAGGCCGTGGCCTACCTCTGCTCACCCCAGGCCTCGATGATCACCGGCGCGTCCCTGGTCATCGACGGCGGCTGGACGGCTCATTAGGATCCGCGGGCAGCGAAGCCGGGGGATCGGGGGGAATCCGTGATCCGGGGGACAATGAACCCCATGACCTGCACCGTCTTTCTCGACCTGCTCGCCAGGGAGGCCCCGCCGGTCGAGTTCGAGGCCCCGCTCGTCGAGGCCAGGGCGGCCGGGGCCGCGCCCGAGGTGCTCGCCGAGCTCGACCGGGCCAAGCTGGCCGCGCTGCGCGTGCGGGCGCTGCTGGAGCACCGGGCGCGGCGCGAGGCCGAGCTGTCGGCGCTGTTCGAGACGGCGGGCGACCTGGCGGGGCTGCGGGACGTCGGCGCGGTGCTGGAGGCCATCGTCCGGCGGGCGCGGCGGCTGCTGCGCGCGGACATCTCCTACATGACCCTGCACGACCCGGAAAAGGGCGACACCTACATGCGGGTCACCGACGGCTCGGTGTCGGCCGCGTTCCGCGCGTTGCGGCTGCCGATGGGCGCCGGTCTCGGCGGCCTGGTCGCCCAGACCGGCAACCCGTACGCCAGCCCCGACTACTTCGCCGACGAGCGGTTCCGGCACCGCGCCCACATCGACCTCGCGGTCAAGGAGGAGGCGCTGGTCGCCATCCTCGGCGTGCCGATGCGCCTCGGCGCCCAGATCATCGGGGTGCTGTTCGCCGCCAACCGCAGCGCCAGGCCGTTCGCCCAGGAGGAGGTCACGCTGCTGGCCTCGCTGGCCGCGCACGCCGCCGTGGCCCTGGACAACGCGCGGCTGCTGGAGGAGACCCGCACCGCGCTCGGCGAGCTGAGCGCCGCCAACCAGCTGATCCAGGCGCGCAGCGCCGCGGTGGAGCGGGCCGCGCAGGCGCACGACCGGATGACCGGCCTGGTGGTGCGCGGCGGCGGGGTGGAGGACGTCGCGGCCGTCGTCACCGACATCCTCGGCGGGGCGCTCATCGTGCTGGACGCCGACGGGCGGCGCCTGGCCGCCGTCGGCGCGGTCGGCGACCTGGACGAGGCGGAGGTCGCCGAGGCCGCGGCCGCCTCGCGCGGCCTCGGCCGCACCGTGCAACGCGGCGACCTGTGGGTGACGTCGGTGGCGTCCGGCGCCGAGATCCTCGGCACGCTGGTGCTGCGCGCCACGGACGAGGTGTCCGGCACCGACCAGCGCATCCTGGAACGCGCGGCGCTGGTCACCGCGCTGCTGCTGCTGTTCCGCCGCACCGCCGCCGCGGCCGAGGGCCGGGTGCGCGGTGAGCTGCTCGACGACCTGCTCACCGGGCGGGCCGTGCACTCCGACGCGCTGTACGGCCGGGCGCGGCTGCTCGGCGTCGACCTGGACGCCCCGCACGTGCTGGTGGTGGCCAAGCACCGGGCGGGCGATCCCGCGCCGAGCCTCCGCACCGCGTTCTGGGCGTCCGCCGACGCCGCCTCCCGGCACGGGCTGGTCGCCGCGCGCGCCGAGGAGACCATCCTGCTGCTGCCCGGCGTGGACCCCGGGGCGGCGGCCCAGCGCGTGGCCCGCGAGCTCGGCGCCGCCCTCGGCGCACCGGTCACCGCGGGCGCCGCCGGTCCCGTGCGCGGCCCCGCCGCCGTCGCCGACGCCTACCGCGAGGCCCGCCGCTGCGCCGAGGCCCTGGTCTCCCTCGGCCGCGCCGGCGACGGCGCGAGCGTCGACGAGCTCGGCTTCGTCGGCCTGCTCATCGGCCGCGACCGCGACGTCACCGGCTTCCTGGAGTCGGCCATCGGCCCCGTCCTCGCCTACGACCGCAAACGCGGCACCGCCCTGGTCCGCACCCTGGAGACCTACTTCGACTCCGGCGCCAGCCTGTCCCGCACCGCCGAACGCCTCCACATCCACGTCAACACCGTCACCCAGCGCCTCGACCGCGTGGCCCGCCTCCTGGGCGAAGCCTGGCAAACCCCCGCCCAGGCCCTCGAAATCCAACTGGCCCTCCGCCTAAACCGCCTCCACCCCCACCCCCGCCCCCCGCGCCCCCACTGACCCCCGCTCCCCGCGTCCTCCCCGACCCC
>NZ_JBHSRF010000144.1:0-9859 GCF_042658925.1 Sphaerisporangium aureirubrum | reverse complement strand
GTGGGGGCGGGGGGGTGGGGACCGGGAAGCGCTCGTCATAGGGGACTGCGTGCGGGGCTGTGACGGGTGATGGGTGGGGACCGGAAGCGTCGTCATGAGGGGCTGTGTACGGAGAGTGGTGGAGGTGGGGATTCAGGCGTGGGCGTGGGGGCCGGAAAGGGGTGGGGGGTGCCCGAATTGTGGCGACACGCTCGTTAAGAGGTGCGGGGTGGTGGCAATGTCAACGCGGACCGGATACGGTCCCTCCGTGAGCCCCGTCCGCAGCTGTTCCCGTACCGCCTGCAGGCAGCCTGCCGTCTTCACACTCACGTACGTCTACGCCGACTCGACCGCTGTGCTCGGCCCGCTGGCGACGTACGTCGAACCACACTGCTACGACCTCTGCGCGGACCATGCGGAGCGGCTTACGGCGCCCCGTGGGTGGGAGGTCGTGCGGCTGCCGTCGGAGGCGGGGCAACCCAGCACCGACGACCTCGAGGCGCTGGCCAACGCGGTGCGTGAGGCGGCGCGTCCGGCGCCGGCCTCGGGTGAGCCTGTGGGTCAGGGCGTCGAGGTCGGCAGACGCGGGCATCTTCGGGTGCTCAGGTCGGCGCAGCAGCAGAACGTGGAGCGGTGAGGAAGGGTCGGGCGGCCGGGGTGTGACGGCGGCGTCAAGGCCGCCGGGGCGGGTGATCCGGGCATGGTAAAACGCCCGAGGGAACGCAGTAGGCTCGGTGTCGAAACGGAGCCGACCTAGAGGCGGAGCGGTAGTGGGCGACCTCGCCAAGATCTTCAAGGCGTACGACATCCGTGGCGTCGTCCCGGCGGAGTTCGACGAGGCCACCGCCGAGGCCGTGGGCGCCGCCTTCGCCGAGGTGCTGGCAGCCTCCACGGTCGTGATCGCCCGGGACATGCGCGACTCCTCCGCCCCCCTCGCCGCCGCCTTCGCCCGCGGCGTGACGAGCCGCGGCGCCGACGTCGTCGACGCGGGCCTCGGCTCCACCGATCTTCTCTACTACGCCAGCGGCAGCCTCGGGCTACCGGGCGTGATGTTTACGGCCAGCCACAATCCGGCGCGCTACAACGGCATGAAGATGTGCCGGCCGGGCGCGGTGGCGATGAGCGCCGAGACCGGCCTGACCGCGATCCGCGACCGCACCGCCGAGATCCTCGCCGATGAAACGACGGGACGGGGTGACGCGACCCTCGCCGCGGGGACGACCGACCGGAACCGCGATCAGCCGGCAGGTCAGGGCCGTGCCGTCCCCGTCACGGCGGGGACGGTCACCAGGCGGGACCTGCTCGACGGGTACGCCGCCCACCTGCGAGGGCTGGTCGACCTGACCGGCTCGCGCACGCTGCGCGTGGTGGTGGACGCCGGGAACGGAATGGCCGGGCACACCGTGCCGCCGGTGCTGGACGGGCTTCCGCTGGAGGTCATCCCGCTGTTCTTCGAGCTGGACGGGAACTTCCCCAACCACGAGGCCAACCCCCTGGAGCCCGCCAATCTGCTGGACCTCCAGGCCGCCGTCGTGGACAAGGGCGCGGACCTCGGCCTGGCCTTCGACGGCGACGCCGACCGGTGCTGGGTGATCGACGAGCGCGGGCGGTCGGTGCCGCCGTCGGCGGTGACGGCCCTGGTGGCCGTGCGCGAACTGGCCAAGCACCCCGGCGCCCCGGTCATCCACAACCTGATCACCTCGCGGGCCGTGCCCGAGATCATCGCCGAGCACGGCGGTGTCCCGGTGCGCACCCGGGTCGGCCACTCGTACATCAAGGCCGAGATGGCCCGCACCGGCGCCGTATTCGGCGGCGAGCACTCCGCGCACTACTACTTCCGCGACTTCTGGTTCGCCGACTCGGGCATGCTGGCCGCGCTGCACGTGCTGGCCGCGCTCGGCGAGCAGGACATGCCGCTGTCGCACCTGATGGAACGTTTCTCCCGCTACGCCGCGTCCGGTGAGATCAACAGCGGGGTCGCCGACCAGACCGCCACCCTGGCCCGGATCCGGGCGGAGTACACCGGGCGCGACGGGGTGAGCGTGGACGAGCTGGACGGCCTTACGGTGTCCGGTCCGGACTGGTGGTTCAATCTTCGTCCGTCCAACACCGAGCCGCTCCTCCGGCTGAACGCCGAGGCGGCCGACGAACATCAGATGGCGGCGGTGCGGGACGAGGTGCTCGCCGCCGTGAGGAGCTGACCATGAAGATCGACGACTGGCTGCTCGACATCCTGGCCTGCCCGGCGTGCAAGTCGCCGTTGAACCCCGTGCCGGAGAGCGACGAGCTGGCCTGCACCTCGCAGACGTGCGGCCTGGTCTATCCCATCCGCGACGACATCCCGGTGCTTCTGGTCGACGAGGCTCGCCGGGCGTGATCTCCTTCGAGCCCGAGCGGCTGGACAACCCCGGGTACCTCGTCGAGGCCGACGCGTCGGGCATGCTGCCCGCCGTGGCGACCTCCGGGGCCCAGGTACGCGCGTCGCATCGCGCCGCGCTGGAGGCGGGGGTGGTCGCCCGGTTGTCCGGGGAGGGCCGGCCCCGGGCCATCGTGGTGGCGGGCATGGGCGGCTCGGCCATCGCCGGGGACGTGCTGGCCGCGTTGTGCGGGCCGGGGACGCCGATCCCGATCGTGACGGTGCGCGCGGACCGCCTGCCCGGCTGGGTGGGTGCGGCCGACATGCTGATCGCGGTGTCCGGCTCAGGACTCACCGAGGAGACCCTGGCCCTGGCGCTGGAGGCCGTGCGGCGGGGCTGCCGCCTGGTCACGGTGGGCCGCTCGGAGTCGCCGCTCGCGGCCATCGCCGAGCAGGCGTCCGCGCCCCATCTGCCGGTGGTGCCGGTGGCGGGGGCGGTCGGCCGGCCGAGGGCCAACCTGTGGGGCCTGGCCATGCCGCTGCTGGTGGCGGTGTCGGCGCTCGGGCTGGTCGACGTGAGCCCGCAGGTGGTCGAGTCCACGGCGCAGCGGCTGGAGGACATCGCGCACCGCTGCCGTCCGTCCAGCGACACGTTCATCAACCCGGGCAAGACGCTGGCCCTGGAGGTCGCCGGGTCGATCCCGATGATCTGGGGGGCGTCCCCGCTGGCGGCGGTGGGCGCGCACCGGCTGGCCTCCCAGCTCCACACGAACGCAAAATATCCCGCTATCTGGGGACAGCTCCCGGAAGCCGCGCACGACCTGGTGTCCGCCTTCGACGGCCCCCTCGCCGAGCGGGACATCTTCAGCGAGGAGTCCACTCCCGCGCTGCGCCTGTTCGCGCTGCGCGACACCGACGAGGACCCCCGGGCCGCCAAGCGGCGCACCCTGGCGGTCCGGCTGGCGGAGGACCGCGGCGTGCCGGTGAGCGAGATCACCGCCGAGGGTGAGCACCCGCTGGAGCGGCTGGCGTCCCTGATCGGCCTCGTCGACTACGGCAGCGTCTATCTGGCCATCGCATACGGCCTCGATCCCACCCCGGTGCGCGCGATCGCCGAGCTTAAGGCCAGGATTACCCAATAAGATTTCCACGACTCGCTGACCGGCGGGAACGTTTATCCGGACGATCACGGGCAAGCACTGACCAGCACGGACGAAGTGCTGAAAGTTGAGGAGCGACCAGCGGTGAGCGCGGGCGGCGGTACCAGAGCGATCCTCGCGGCGTTGGCCGCGAACCTGGCGATCGCCGTGGCCAAATTCGTGGCATTCATTTTCACGGGCTCCTCGTCGATGCTCGCCGAGTCGGTCCACTCGGTGGCCGACTCGGGCAACCAGGCGCTGCTGCTGCTCGGCGACCGCCGGTCCCGCAGGCGCGAGAACCGCAGGCACCCGTTCGGGTACGGCAGGGAGCGCTACTTCTACGCGTTCGTCGTCGCGGTCGTGCTGTTCACCATCGGCGCGGTGTTCTCGCTGTACGAGGGCATCGAGAAGATCGGCCACCCGCACAAGGTGGAGGCGCCGATCTGGGCCTTCGGCGTGCTGGTCTTCGCGATCGTGGCCGAGAGCTTCTCCTTCCGCACCGCGATCAAGGAGTCCCTGCTCGTCAAGGGGAACGTCTCCTGGGTCACGTTCATCCGGCGGGCCAAGGCCCCCGAGCTGCCCGTGGTGCTCCTGGAGGACCTCGGCGCGCTGCTCGGCCTGGTCTTCGCGCTGTTCGGCGTCACCATGGCCGTGGTCACCGGGAACGGCGTGTGGGACGGCGTCGGCACCCTCATGATCGGTGTGCTGCTCGCCATCATCGCGGTCATCCTGGCCCTGGAGACCAAGTCGCTGCTCATCGGCGAGAGCGCGACCCCCGAGGCCGAGGAGAAGATCTGCGCCGCGCTCGAGTCCGCGCCCGAGGTGGAGCGGGTCATCCACATGCGGACCCTCCACCTCGGCCCCGAGGAGCTCCTGGTCGCCGCCAAGATCGCCGTCCGGCACGACGACTCGGCCGCCGAGGTGGCGCGGGGCATCGACGAGGCCGAGCGCCGCATCCGCGAGGCCGTCCCCATCGCCAGGGTCATCTACATCGAGCCCGACCTTTACCGCGAGGACCGGGCCAAGACCCGCGACGCGGAGTCCGCGGCCACCTGACCCTCGCCGGCCCGGGCCGCCGGGCCTCGCTCCTCGGCGACCTGAGCACCTGGCGGGACGGGCGTCCGTGCCTGGGCCTCGCACGCACCCCCGGGGTCACCGGCCGCGCAGCAGGCGCAGGGCCTTCTCCTTCTCGAAGTCGAGGGCGCGGCGGGGGGCGTGGATGCGCCCGATGCGCAGGCCGAGGTCGCGCACGGCCTGCGCGACGGAGGGCTCGCTGAGCACGCGCAGGGCGAACGCCAGCTCGGCCGGCGAGACGTCGAACCGCCGTTCCAGCTCCATCGCCTGGCCGACGGCGGCCAGCTCGTCCGGGCCGAACCTCCGGTGCGAGCCCCGCTCCCGGGTGGGCGGCAGCAGGCCGAGCGCCTCCCGGTAACGGAGCATCCGGGGGGACAAACCGAGGTGTTTGGCGGCCTCTGTGATGCGCATGAGACCAATTCTTACATTCTTGTGTCAGGTTCGGGCCTCCAGGCGTGCGTCCGGCTAGGAACGCCTCGTAAACTCGCAGAGACGCACTTGATCCGGTTGAGGGGAAGACAGATGGACTTCAAGGTCGCCGACCTTGCACTGGCCGATTTCGGCCGCAAGGAGATCCAGCTCGCGGAGCACGAGATGCCGGGCCTGATGGCCATCCGCCGTGAGTACGCGAGTGCGCGTCCACTGAGCGGGGCCAAGATCATGGGCTCGCTCCACATGACCATCCAGACCGCGGTCCTCATCGAGACCCTGGTCGAGCTCGGCGCCGACGTGCGCTGGGTGAGCTGCAACATTTTCTCCACCCAGGACCACGCCGCCGCCGCCGTGGTGGTCGGCCCCCAGGGCACCGTCGAGGACCCCAAGGGCGTCCCGGTGTTCGCCTGGAAGGGCGAGACCCTGGAGGAGTACTGGTGGTGCACCGACCAGGCCCTCGCGTGGCCCGGCGGCGGTGGCCCCAACATGATCCTGGACGACGGCGGTGACGCCACCCTGCTCGTGCACAAGGGCGCCGAGTACGAGAAGGCCGGCGTCGTGCCGTCCGCCTCCGAGGGCGACTCCGAGGAGTGGAAGATCATCCTCGATCTCCTCCACCGCACCGTCACCTCCGAGAACCGCTGGACCCAGGTGGCCGAGGGCATCCGCGGCGTCACCGAGGAGACCACCACCGGCGTGCACCGCCTGTACGAGATGTTCAAGAGCGGCACCCTGCTGTTCCCGGCCATCAACGTCAACGACTCGGTGACCAAGTCGAAGTTCGACAACAAGTACGGCTGCCGCCACAGCGTGATCGACGGCCTCAACCGCGCCACCGACGTTCTGATCGGCGGCAAGGTCGCCGTCGTCTGCGGCTACGGCGACGTGGGCAAGGGCTGCGCCGACGCGCTGCGCGGCCAGGGCGCCCGGGTCATCGTCACCGAGATCGACCCGATCTGCGCGCTGCAGGCCGCCATGGACGGCTTCCAGGTGACCACGCTGGACGAGGTCGTCGGCATCGCCGACATCTTCGTCACCACCACCGGCAACTACGACATCATCACGGCCGACGACATGGGCCGGATGAAGCACCAGGCGATCGTCTCCAACATCGGCCACTTCGACAACGAGATCGACATGGCCGGTCTGGCGAAGGTGCCCGGCGTGGTGAAGACCGAGATCAAGCCGCAGGTCCACACCTGGACCTTCCCCGACGGCCACTCGATTCTCGTGCTCGCCGAGGGCCGCCTGATGAACCTCGGCTGCGCCACCGGCCACCCGAGCTTCGTGATGTCCAACTCGTTCACCAACCAGGTGATCGCGCAGATCGAGCTCTTCACCAAGACCGAGGAGTACCCGATCGGCGTCTACACCCTGCCCAAGCACCTGGACGAGAAGGTCGCGCGGCTCCACCTCGACGCGCTCGGCGTGAAGCTGACCAAGCTGAGCAAGGCGCAGGCGGAGTACATCGGCGTGGACGTCGAGGGCCCCTACAAGCCGGACCACTACCGCTACTGATCGACTCGGCCGCAGGGCCAATGAGGGTCCCCGTGCGCCGCACGGGGACCTTCGCACAACTGGGGGGCAATCGTGGACAAGGCGGACGCGTCGCTGGCCGAGGCGGGCGAGCGGCGGATCGACTGGGCGATGCGCTCCATGCCCGTCCTGCGGGCCCTCGGCGCGCGGTTCGGCGAGACCCGGCCGCTGGAGGGCCTGAAGATCGCCGCATGCCTGCACGTCACGGCCGAGACCGCCGTGGCCGTCGGTGTCCTGCGCGCGGGCGGGGCCGAGCTCGCGCTGGCCGCGTCCAACCCGCTGTCCACGCAGAACGACGTGGCGGCGGCGCTGCGGACGTACGGCATGGAGGTGTACGCGCGGGCCGGGGTGGACCGCGACACCTACTACCGCCACATCCACCAGGCGCTGGACATCGGGCCCGACATCGTGCTGGACGACGGCTGCGACCTCGTCAACACCCTGCACACCGAGCGCACCGAGCTGCTCAAGGGGGTCAGCGGCGGCTGCGAGGAGACCACGACCGGGGTGATCCGGCTGCGGCAGATGGCCGCCGAGCAGGCCCTGCGGTTCCCCGTGGTCGCCGTCAACGACACCCGCACCAAGCGGATGTTCGACAACCGGTACGGCACCGGGCAGTCGACGCTGGACGGCATCACGCGGGCCACCAACACGCTGCTGGCCGGCCGCACCGTCGTGGTCGCCGGGTTCGGCTACTGCGGGCGCGGCGTCGCCGAGCGGGCCCGCGGGCACGGCTCCCGGGTGGTGGTCACCGAGATCGACCCCGTCAAGGCGCTGGACGCCAGCCTTCAGGGCTACGAGGTGCGCACCATGGCGGAGGCCGCCGTCATCGGCGACCTGTTCATCACCGTCACCGGCAACCGCGACGTCATCAGGGGCGAACACTTCGTCGCGATGAAGGACGGCGCCATCCTGGCCAACGCCGGCCACTTCGACATCGAGATCGACGTCCGCGCCCTGGAGGGCATGGCCGACTCCGTCAACCTGGGCGTGCGCCCCTACACCGACGAGTACGTCCTGCCCGACGGCCGCCGCCTCCACCTGCTGGCCGAGGGCCGCCTGGTCAACCTCACCGCCGCCGAGGGCCACCCTGCCGCCGTCATGGACATGTCCTTCTCCGCGCAGGCGCTGGCCGTCGCCTGGCTCGCCGAGGAACGCGTCCGCCTGGCCCCCGGCGTCTACGACGTCCCCGGCGAGATCGACGCCGAGGTCGCCCGTCTCAAGCTGGCCGCCGCGGGCATCGGCATCGACACCCTGACGCCCGACCAGGCCGACTACCTGCGCTCCTGGCGCTTCGGCTCGTGATTGTCGTGATTCGCTGACAAACCCCAATCAAATCGGCATTACTTACGGGTCGCGCCTCCCCAACACTTCCATAACCACCCTCGACATCCCTCGTGCGGAGTGGGTTCCTGTCATTCATGACGCCCCCCGCTCCCCGGCCCGCCCCCTGCCGGACCCGCCACGCCCCGCTCCTGCCTCCCGGCACGCGGACCGGTGCATGGCGTTACTGCGGGTAACCAATCTGAAGGTCACCGTCCCGTCGGGGGGAGGGATGGTGGAGATCGTCCGGGGGGTGTCGTTCGGGGTCGCGGCGGGGCGGGCGCTGGCGGTGGTGGGGGAGACGGGCAGCGGGGCGGCGGCCTGCGTCCGGGCCCTGGTGGGGCTGCCGCCGGGCGCGCGGGTGTCCGGGGAGGCGATGTTCGACGGGACGGATCTCCTGGGGCTCGACGCGCGGAGCCTGCGGCGGATCCGGGGGGCGTCGATCGGGGTGCTGCCCGGCGGGGCCGGGGCGTCGTCCGGGAGGGCCGGGGCGTCGATAGGGATGCCGGCCGGGAGGGCCGGCGCGTCGATCCGGGTGCTGCCCGGCGGGGCCGGGGCGTCGATCGGCGTGCTGGACGGGGAAGCCGGGGCGCCGGCCGGGGGAGCCGGGCTCCATCCGCTGTACCGGGTCGGGACGCAGATCGGGTGGCTGATCCGCTCTCGTGATCGAGGGGTCGGCCGTGCCGAGGCCCGGCGGCGGGCGGTGGAGCTGCTCGGCCGGACCGGGGTGGACCATCCGGACCGGCGCGCCGGCGAATACCCTCACCAGCTCTCCGCCGGGACCCGGCGGCGCGTGATGATCGCGATGGCCCTCGCCCTGGGTCCCCGGCTGCTGATCGCCGAGGAACCCACGGCCGGGCTGGATCCCACCGTGGCGGCGGACATCCTCGACCAGGTTGACCGGTTGCGACGGGAATCCGGCGTCGCGCTGCTGCTCGCCACCCGCGACCTCGCGCTCGCGGCGCGGGCGGCCGACGAGATCGTGATGATGTACGCGGGCCGCATCGTGGAGCGCGCCGCCACGGACACGATCCGCCGCAACCCCCACCATCCCTACACCAAGGGCCTGCTGGAATCCCTCCCCGGCGCGCCCGCGCCGAGGCATCGCCCGCCCATCCCCGGCGAGCCCCCCGGCCCATCCGCCGTCCCGCCCGGCTGTCCCTTCCACCCCCGCTGCCACTACGCCATGCCGGTCTGCGCCGCCGAGCTTCCCCCGCTGGCCCGTGTGACCGGTGACGGCGACCACGCGTCCGCCTGCTGGCTCCCGCACGAGGCCAGGGGGCTCGGCGAGACCGCCGAGGCCCTCCGTCTCCACTTCTCCCGTCCAGACGCGGGGGGTGGGGGGCGGCCATAGGGTGGGGGCGTGTCGGATGTCGTGATCGGTGAGGCGGTCGTCGTCGAGGTGCGGGTGGCGCAGCTGCCCACCCGGGGGCTGGCGTTGCTCATTGACGGGGTTCTGCAAGGGCTCGCCATCTATGGGCTGGGATGGGTGTGGAGCCAGCTGGACTTCGTCACCGAGCAGGCGGTGGCGGTGGCGATCAGCATCCTGCTGAGCGCGCTGGTGCTGGTCGGGTACCCGGTGATCTGCGAGACGCTCACGCGAGGGCGCAGCCTGGGGAAACTGGTGTTCGGCCTGCGTGTGGTCAGCGACGACGGCGGGCCTGAACGCTTCCGGCAGGCCTTGTTCCGCGGCCTGGCCGGCGTGGTGGAGTTCTGGCTGCTGCTCGGAGCACCCGCCCTGATCAGCTCGCTGATCTCCGCGCAGGGAAAGCGCCTGGGCGACCTGTTCTCCGGAACGATCGTGATCTCCGAACGGGGCCCCCGCCAGGCCCCCCCACCCGAGATGCCGCCGCAACTGGCCGCATGGGCGACCACCCTGGAGCTGTCCCGCCTCCCCGAAGGCATCGCCGCCACGGCCCGCCAGTATCTCTCCCGCTGGCACCAGCTGGCCCCGATCGTCCGCCACGAAATGGGAATGCGCATTGCCACGGAGTTCGCCTCCTACGTCTCCCCCCCACCC
>NZ_JBHSRF010000143.1:0-10438 GCF_042658925.1 Sphaerisporangium aureirubrum | reverse complement strand
GGTTTTGGACAACTGTGAGCATGTGGTGGACGCGGTCGCGGAGTTGTTGCAGCGGGTGCTTCCGGTCGCGCCGGGGGTGCGGGTGCTGGCCACCAGCAGGGAGCCGCTCGGTGTGCCGGGGGAGGTGCTGCATCCGGTGCCGCCGCTGGCGGTGCCCGGCGCGGGGGAGGGCTCGCCCGCGAAGGCGCTGACCTACCCGGCGGTGGCGCTGTTCGCGGCCCGGGCCGCCGCGGTGCGGCCGGGGTTCGCGGTGGACGGCTCCACGGTGGCGGACGTGGTGCGGGTGTGCCGCGAGCTGGACGGGATCCCGCTGGCCATCGAGCTGGCCGCCGCCCGGCTCCGGTCCCTGACCCCCGCGCAGCTGGTCGCCGCCATCGGCGACCGCTTCGCCGCCCTCGGCCGCGGCAGCCGCACGGCCGACCCCAGGCACCGCACCCTGCGCTCGGTGATCGACTGGAGCTGGGACCTGCTGCCCCCCGCCGAGCGCGTGGCCCTGCGCCGCCTCTCGGTCTTCTCCGGCGGCGGCGCCTACTCCGGCGGCGCCACCGCCCACGCCGCCGCCGAGGTGTGCGGCGCCGACCTGGAGGTCCTGTCCTGCCTGGTGGACAAATCCCTGGTCATCGCCGCCACCACCGGGGAGGAAGTCAGGTACCGCCTGCTGGAGAGCGTCCGGCACTACGCGGCGGAAAGGCTCGCAGAAGCGGGGGAGCAGTACGCGGTGCGGCAGGCGCACGCGGAGTACTTCCTCGGCGTGGCCGAACGAATGGAGCCCCGGCTGCGGACGGAACGGCAGCTCGAGGCGATGGCGGTACTGGAGGAGATCAGGGGAGAACTGGACGCGGCCCTGGAGTTCGCCGTGCCCGCGGGACTGGCCCGGACGGCGCTACGGCTGGTCGCGGCACGGCTGTGGTGGTGGGTGATCCAGGGTCGGCGCCGTGAGGCCGCGCACTGGGCGGCGGCGGCGGTCCGGACGGCCGGGACGTGCCCGCCGCCCGGACTGGAGGCCGAGCACGCGATGTGCCTGCTGCTCTCGGCGCACGAGACGGCCGGGGACACGGCACGGGAGCAGGTCGTGGCACGGGCCCTCGAGGTGGTGCAGGAGCGCGGCCACCCGGCCACCCTGGGCTCGTGGGCGATCATGGGCGGATACGGCACCGCCGTGGGCGACGTGCGGAGCCGCGCCGAGCAGGCGGTCCGGCGTTTCGGCGAGCACCCGGACGCCTGGACCCGCGCGACGGCCGGCCTGGTCGGGGCGATCGTGGAGTTCGAGCTCACCCCCGGCGGCGCGCCCCGCGCGGAGGAACGGCTGAGGACGGTGCTCGGGGTGTACCGGGGGCTCGGCGAACGCTGGGGGACGGCCGTCGCGCTGTTCTGGCTGTCGCTGGTGATGGAGAACCGGGGCCGTCCCGCCGAGGCACTGGCCCTGCTGGAGGAGTCGGCGGCCCTCGCGGCGGAGATCGGCGGCACCGACGGCCTGCCCGGTCCCTCGATGCTCCCGGTACGCCTCGGCCAGCTGCGGGCCCGAACCGGCGACCCGTCCGGCGCCGTCCCCGGCCTGGAGCGCGCCCGCGCCTCCGCCGAACGCGGCGGCGACCTGCTGGCCCTGGCCCGCACCTGGCACGCCCTCGGCGAGATCTCCCGCCGCACCGGCGACCACCAGGAGGCCCGCACCCGGCTGACCCGCGCCCTGGACCTCCTGCGCACCGCCGCACTCCCGCCGGAGGAGCACCTACGCGGCCCGGACGAGTACTCGCGCGCCGGGGGCGGGACGCCCGTGGCCGGGATGCGGGGGATCGTGGTGCCGCCGCAGCTGGTGGCGTTCGTGTTCGTCGAGCTGGCCCTGGTGGAGGTCGCGGCCGGGGAGCCGGGCGCGGCGCGGGCCGCCGTCCGGGGGGCGCTGGAGGCGATCGACGCCAGCGAGGACGACACCGCACGGGCCGCCGTCCTGGAGGGAGTCGCGCACTGGTGCCTGTCCGACGGCGACCCGGCCCGCGCCGCCCTGGCCCTCGGCGCCGCCGCGACCCTGCGCGGCGTTCCCACCGGCGACCAGGAGGTCGCCGCGCTGACCCGCCGCTGCGCCGCCCGGCTGGGTGAGGCCGAGTACAAGACCCGGTACGACCTCGGCTCCACGCTGCGCCGCCCCCCGATCACCGCTTTCCTGCCGGACCCCTGAGCGGCCCCGGCTCAGTGCTCCTGGGGCGTGGGCGCGCCGGCGCGCAGGCCGTCGATGACGACGTCGAGCAGCCGGGTGGCGCGGGCGCGCCGGTCGCCGTCGGGGGTGATGCGCCACAGGAAGCCCATGAGGAGCAACACGTCGTCGGGATCCAGGCCGGGACGGACGGCGCCGGCCTGTTCGCAGGCGGCCAGCAGCAGGGTGAGGGCACCGATGAGAGGACCGTGGGTCTCGCGGGCCGGGCCGTCGCCGGCGGCTTCCCGCAGGACCCCGGCCAGGCCGTGCCTGACGCGGCCGTAGTGGGCGAGGCGGTCGAACCACAGCCGCAGCGCGTCCAGCGGAGGGTGCTCGGCGAGCAGGACGGGGGCCAGGTCGGCGAGTGACTGGACGTCGTGGCAGTAGACGGCGAGCACCAGCGCCTCGCGGGTGGGGAAGTGCCGGTAGAGGGTGGCGGGGCCGACGCCGGCCTTCTTGGCGATCGAGTTGAGGGAGGCGTCACCGGAAACGGTGAGGGCCTCGCGCGCGACCTCCAGGATGCGGTCATGGTTCCGCCGGGCGACGGAGCGCGGAGGGGCGGGCCGCTCGGTCATGGTGTCTCCGTCTCCGCAAGGTGGGGCGGCCCTGCCGAACCAGAGGCCTCTCCGGTGGCGTTCGCCTCCGGCGGAGAACTCTCCGCTTAGTAGAGCACAACACGGGCCGCGTCCGGTATCCGGCGACGCTCAAATGCCGCCTTTGACATCGTGCCGGAGGTCGCAGACCCGGAGCGTGAAAATCAGGGCAGGAGAGATACCGCTTCCCGCGGGCCGGTCACCATCGGGCTGACCACTCCGTAGACGCATGGTCCCGTGGTGGTATCGGCTTCCAGCCCGTTGTGCACGGTGACGAAGGTGACGTCTAAATCGAAGTCACCGTTTCTCGCGAAGAGACTCCACACGTACCCGGTACGGCCGGCGTGGCGCATTGCCGTTTTTATGACCCGGGACGAACACCAGTGATTTCACGGGCCTTGCCGAGGACGTCGTACGGCGGTGGTGACGCGTTGTGCTTCCAGTCGTGCGCAGGTGGGGGCGCGGGAGGCGATGACGGCTCCAGGGCGGGAGTGCTCTCGCTCCGCCGTTGCGGTGCCCGGCTGTGATCCCCGGCGTGCCGGGCGCAGGAAAAAGGTTCAATGACACCTTAATGCGAATGTCTCTCGTGAATGCGATTCAGTTTAAACGAACGTCGCATTCGATATCGAGTTTACTGTGCCATGTAACCTGTTTGCCTTGTTGTGAGTCGCATGTCGTCGCCGCCCCTTGGGAGGGAAGATACTTTCAAGATCTCTCGGCCCCTATGGCGGAGAGGCTGCCACATTCACCCCAAAAATGAATCGACATATGGGATAAGATGATTTCTCGTTGTACCTTTAATAATCCCGGATCGCGCGCGCGTAGACGCCAGTTGAAGTGGACGTTCGCGATGACGACAGGAATGTTCCTGGTCCTGTCGTCCCCCGCATCGGCCTATGACGGCACTCCGGCGGGGGGCCCCGGTTCCCCGCGCACGTCGGCGTCCGGCGGCCCGCCCGGTGACGCCGAAGAATGGCGGAGCTTCTACCTCGACTTCAAGAGGAAGCTCTTCAAATGTCGGGGCAAGTGCTGCACCGACATTCGAAGGTGCTTCCTCCGCGCCGGGCCTCCCGGTCCGCCCGGACCGCCAGGACGCCCCGGACCCATGGGGCCTCCCGGGCCCCCCGGATTCGGCCTGGACGGGTCGATGGGACCGGTCGGCCTCACCGGACCGGCCGGACCCCCTGGACAGGCAGGACCTATCGGTCTGACGGGGCCGGCTGGACCGGCAGGACCCATTGGTCTCACCGGGCCGGCAGGACCCGCTGGACCGATCGGCCTCGACGGACCCGCAGGACCGGCAGGACCCGCAGGGCCCGTCGGGCTGACCGGGCCGGCTGGACCGACCGGTGTTGACGGACCCGCAGGACCGCTAGGACCCATCGGTCTCACCGGGCCGGCAGGACCGGCAGGACCCGCTGGACCGATCGGCCTCGACGGACCCGCAGGACCCACTGGACCGGCAGGGCCCATCGGTCTGACCGGGCCGGCTGGGCCGACCGGTGTCAACGGACCCGCAGGACCGGCAGGCCCCATTGGTCTCACCGGGCCGGCAGGACCCGCTGGACCGATCGGCCTCGACGGACCCGCAGGACCCACTGGACCGGCAGGGCCCATCGGTCTGACCGGGCCGGCAGGACCGACCGGTGTTGACGGACCCGCAGGACCGGCAGGACCCATCGGTCTCACCGGGCCGGCAGGGCCGACAGGGCCCGCTGGACCGATCGGCCTCGACGGACCCGCAGGACCAGCAGGACCCGCAGGACCGGTAGGACCGGTGGGGCCCATCGGTCTGACCGGGCCCGCAGGACCTGTGGGACCCGTAGGTCCCATCGGGCCCGCAGCGCCGCCTGTGGATGTCAATGCGACGGTTCTCACGACCGTCAG
Source organism: Sphaerisporangium aureirubrum (assembly GCF_042658925.1). Taxonomy (NCBI): domain Bacteria; kingdom Bacillati; phylum Actinomycetota; class Actinomycetes; order Streptosporangiales; family Streptosporangiaceae; genus Sphaerisporangium; species Sphaerisporangium aureirubrum. The sequence goes on along the minus strand of NZ_JBHSRF010000143.1, from coordinate 5,770 downwards.
CGCGCCGCAGTTCGTCGCGTTCGTCAAGCAGGGCGTGACCTATATCCGGGACTCTCGCACCCCGAACACTCCGCATCAGCTGTCCTCGGTGCCGGGTTACCCGGCGGGCGTGCTCTCGGTCGGGCTGGCTCCGTCACCGACGGCCCTGAGTTCCGTGCTCAATGTCACCGTGTCCACGAATACGCGAGTGTTCCAGGCAGGGTGTCTCGTTCAGCCGGAGCCCGGCGTCGGTAACAACCCGGCGTGGCCGGGGAACTGTGGATCGTTCACCGAGATCCTCAACCCGGGCATGTGATGCCGGCGGTGCTTGCCGCGTCCGGAACGCTCCGGACGCGGCAGGCACCGTTTCCGGACGGCTAGGCGGTGCGGGAGCGGATCAGGGTCTCGATGCCGTCCAGGATGCGTTCCAGGCCGAAGTCGAAGGCGTGCACGGGGGCGAAGGCGGCGTTGTGGGCCTCACCGGAGGCGCTGCCGACGCGGGCGGCGAGGGGGTAGCGGGAGGCGTCCATGATGGTGGCCAGGTAGGGGGAGTGGGCGTGCCACCACTGCTCGTCGGTCATGCCGGTCTGCTGGACGGCCTGCGCGGCCTCCACGGCCCCGCGGGCGGCGCCGTGGACGAAGCCGCCGATGAGGGTGACGACCGAGTCCATCTCCAGGTCGGTCAGGCCGATGCCGTCGACGGCGGCCAGCTCGTACTCGTAGGCGCCGCTCACGCCCGGCCCGAGCGGCGGGCGGCTGGTGGCGACGTACAGCAGCCAGGGGTGCCGCTGGTAGAGGGCCCACTTCTGGCGGGCGATGGACGTCAGGGCGGCCCGCCAGCCGCCCTCGACGGCCGGCCGCTCGGATTCGCCGATGACGGTGTCCAGCATGACGTCCAGCAACTCGGCCTTGCCGGGCACGTAGGTGTACAGCGACATGGTGCCCACGCCGAGGTGCTCGGCGACGCGGCGCATGGACAGGGCGGACAGGCCGTCGGCGTCGGCGACCTCGATGGCGGCGCGCACGATGGCGTCGACGCTGAGGTCGGGCCGGCCCTTGCTCTTCCTGCCGGACTTCTCGCGGGTGCGCCACAGCAGGGCGAGGCTGCGCGCGGGGTCCCCCGCACCGGTGTACTCGATGGCCATCGCCGCCGATCCTATCGCCGCACGCCCGCGCCGCAGGTCGCGACGGTCACGGGGCCGGGCGAGGGCGGCGCGCCGCGACACCAGGCGGAACCCAATATCGTGCTCAACGATATATAGTGGCGGCATGAGCGCACGGGCGATGACCGAGCCCGCGTTCCTGGTGCTGACCGCGCTGGCCGACCGGCCGCGGCACGGGTACGGGATCGTGGCCGAGGTGGACAGGCTGTCGGGAGGCGGAGTGCGGCTGAAGGTGGGCACTCTGTACGGCGTGCTGGACCGGCTCGCCGGGGACGAGCTGGTCGTGCTGGACCGCGAGGAGGTGTGGCAGGGGCGGCTGCGCCGCTACTACCGGCTCACCGACGCCGGGGCCGGAGCCTTGGAGGCCGAGGCCGCCCGGCTGGCCGCCAACGTGGCCGGGGCCAGGGAACGGCTGCGCGCCAGGCACGCGGGAGGGACGGCATGAGCCTGCTGGAGGACCGCTACCGGCACGTGCTGCGGCTGCTGCCCGCCTCCTACCGCGCCGGGCGCGAGGAGGAGATGGTGGCGGCGTTCCTGGAGGGCGCGGGCGGGCTGACCGACCGGGACAACCCCCGTCCCCGCTGGTCGGAGATCGCCAGTGTGGCGGCGCTGTCGGTGCGGGTGCGCCTGGCGGGTACCCCGGCGGTGCCGAGGTACCACGCCTGGGGGCGGGCGGTCCGCCTGGCGGCCCTGCTGGGGCTGTTCTTCCACGCGACGCTGAGCTGCCTGTGGTTCGCCGGGTTCCTCAACACCTACGCCCTGCGCGACCTGCTCGGGATCGACGTGCCCGGCGCCCTCGGCACCACGATGCCGCTGGACGCGGGCTCGGCGGAGCGGCTGCTGGACATCGTGTGGGGCTTCACCTGCCTGTTCGGCCTGGCGGCGTTCGCGGCGCTGACGCGGGGACGGCCCGCGGCGGCCAAGGTGCTCGCGGTGCTGGCGCTGCTGTCGGTGTGCGGCGCGACGCTGCGGCTGCTGTACGTGCTGGGCCCCTTCGCCTTCGAGACCATCACGACGCACATCCTGGTGTTCGGGCCGCCGGTGCTCGCCCTGTTCGCCGGATTCCACCGCGACGCCCGCCCGCCCCGCCGCCCCGCCTGGGTGGCCGCCCTGCCGGTCGCGGCCGGCCTGGCGCTGTACGCGGGGCTCAGCGCGCTGAGCGTCGTCACCGATTCCAGCGTGGACGACACCGGCGCGTGGGCCTGGCCCTGGATGGACGAGCCCGGCCTCGCTCTGCTGGCCCTCCTGGCCGCCGCGGCGTACGCCGCGACCCGGCCGCGCACCCCCGGCGGGCGGGACGCCGCGCTCCCCCTGGCGCTGGCCCTGCTGACGCTCCCCCTGGCGGCGGCCCGGTCCATGGTCTTCCTCCACCTGTCCGGCCCGCCGGTCCTGGGGGTCACCTACACCGTCCAGCTGGGCGCCCTGCTGCTGTGCGGGGTGGCCATGCTGGTGATGGCCGCCAGGGCGATGCCCGCCCGCGAGCCCGTCCAGGGGCCGGAGGCGGAGGTCTTCCGGCCCTGAGCACCCGTCGGGCGTCCGTGGCAGTCTGCGAACTGGAACGGGCTGCGGGCGTGGATCGCCCAGCCGGGGCAGGGGCGCGGTACAGCTGTTATGGGGCCCGCGTACCGTGATTCACCGCCGCGGTCGGCTCCGCGCGGAGCGGGGACCTTCGACTCTGTCGCGCGGGCCCGGACCGGAGAAGGCTCGCCTCAAGGCGCCGGTCGGCCGGCCTCCAGTGGTGAGGCGGGCGGGGCCGCCCTCGACGGCGGCGCCGGCGGCACGGCGCCGTGAGCCCCGAACGGAGCCTGACCATGAACGGCTGGACCATTGCAGTGATCATCGTGGCCGTGCTGCTGCTGGTATTCGTGCTGGCGGTGCGGATCGTCAAGCAGTACGAGCAGGGCGTGCTGTTCCGGCTGGGCCGGGTGCAGGGGGTACGCCAGCCAGGTCTGCGGCTGATCATCCCCATCGTCGACGTCATGCGGCGGGTCTCGATGCGGATCGTCACGATGCCGATCCAGTCGCAGGGCATCATCACCCGCGACAACGTCAGCGTCGACGTCTCGGCCGTGGCCTACTACAAGGTGGTCGACGCGACCAAGTCCGTCGTGGCGATCGAGAACGTCCGCGCCGCCATCGACCAGATCGCCCAGACCACCCTGCGCAAGGTCGTCGGCCAGCACACCCTGGACGAGACGCTGTCGGAGACCGACCGCATCAACCTCGACATCCGCCAGATCCTCGACGTCACCACCGTCGAATGGGGCGTGGAGGTGACCCTGGTGGAGCTGAAGGACATCCAGCTGCCCGACACGATGAAACGGGCCATGGCCAAGCAGGCGGAAGCCGAGCGGGAGAAGCGCGCCAAGATCATCAGCGCCGAGGGCGAGCACCTGGCCGCCACCGCGCTGGGCGAGGCCTCCGACATCATGATGGCCCACCCGCTGGCCCTGCAGCTGCGCAACCTGCAGAGCCTGGTGGAGATCGGCGTGGACAAGAACAGCACCGTCGTCTTCCCCGCCCCTCTGATGACCACCATCGCCGAACTCGGCGCCTTCCTCGCCCGCGAGAAGGCCGCCGCCGAGCCCACGCCCCCCAGGGACCTGCCCGTACAGGTCCCGGCTCCCGCAGGCAACGGCGTGGCGGACATCGCCTGACCGGAGATGGGCCGCTCGCCTTCCTGACGAAGGCCTCTGGCATCGGGGCCCTTCGCCAGGCGCGCGGGGCGGTCGTCGATGGTGCATCGGTGGTCCCTTCGACCGGGTGGTGGGGGCCACGAACGAGACGACGTGGGAACGATGGGGGAGCGGCCAGCGGGTTGGTGGCCGTCGCGGCTGGGGCGGGAACAGATGTCGGCCGGACTGGTGACCATGATGAACGCCACCTTCGCCCTTGCCGACGTCCCCTGGCGGTCATGCTCGCCGCCGTCGCTGCGGTACCGCCCCTTCCCGCGCCGGCTGGGATGGACGGTCGCCGCGGCGGCCCTGGCGTACGCGCTGCTCTTGGTGAGCGTCGTCGCCGGCACAGGGCCGCCAGCCCGGGAGGCGCCTTGAGTTACGCCCTCTATCCCGCGCTCGTGGTCTGGCTGGTCCCTGTCGTCATCGTCATGATCATGCGGATCCGGCACCTCTGACGCGGCGGAGTACACGCCGTCCGGTCGCGTCTAGCCGCGCGGGCCATGCCGCCGGCAGGGCCCGCGCCGCCGGGCGTCATGGCGCGGGGGACGGGAGGGTGGCGATGACGACGGCCGCCTCCAGGGCCGGGTCGGTGACGGCGCGGGCGCGCAGGCCGTCACGGGTGAGGGCGCGGGCCAGGCCCGGGGCCTGGCGGGTGCTGGTCTCCAGCAGCAGGTGACCGTGCGGGGCCAGCCACCCGGGCGCCTCGGCGGCGACCCGCCGCACCACGTCCAGGCCGTCCGCGCCGCCGTCCAGGGCGACCATCGGCTCGTGGTCCCGGGCCTCTGCGGGCAGCAGCCCGATCTTCCCGGTGGGCACATAGGGCGCGCTGGCGACCAGCAGGTCCACCCGCCCGCGCAGCGCGTCCGGCAGCGCCCGGTAGAGGTCCCCCTGGTGGACCCGCCCTCCGTGCACGGCCACGTTGCGGCGGGCGCAGCGCACCGCCGCGGCGTCGACATCCGCGGCGTGCAGTTCCACCCCGGCCACCCCGGTCAGCCCTGCGGCCACGGCGGCGCCCACCGCCCCCGTGCCACAGCACATGTCGACGACCACCGTCGGCGCGGCGGGACATGGGCCGCCCGGAGGGAGAGCCGTCCCGGGCCGGGGGAGTGTCGTGCCCGGTGTCGTGCCCGGTGTCGTGCCCGGTGTCGTGCCCGGTGTCGTGCCCGGTGTCGTGCCCGAGGTCGTGCCCGAGGTCGTGCCCGAGGTCGTGCCCGGTATGGCGGGACCGGAGCCGCTCGGGGTGGGGGCCGTCCCGGGCTGTGGGGTGAGCGATGGGGTGGCCAGGGCGAGAGCTTGGCGGACCAGGAACTCGGTGCGGCGGCGGGGGACGAAGACGCCGGGGTCCACGCCGATACGGAGGCCGTAGAACTCGGCCCAGCCGAGGACGTGCTCCAAGGGGTGGCCCGCGACGCGCCGATCCACCATGGCGGCGAGGTCGGACGGGGTGCGGGCGGTGGCGACGATCAGACGTGCCTCGTCCTCGGCGAAGACGCAGCCGGCGGCGCGGAGCCTGGTGACGACGGCGGGCGGCGGCAGGGAGGACGGGACGGGCGAGGGGGAGGACACAGAAGCCGACATTGGTGCCTTTCGGGATGCCGTTCGGGCGCTCCCTCGGTCACCTACCGCCCGGTCGGCGGCGCGGACGTGAGGGGGAGAACCCGGCCTGATCTGGCGGTAATGGGTCTCACCTCCTAGGTGCGCGTCTCGCTGGGGCGGGGTTACCCTACCCGATTTCCCACCACGACAGGACCCCCGGTGGGGGTGGTCCCGCTCACCACCCCCCACCATCACCCATCACCACCATCACCCATCACCACCATCACCACCCATCACCACCATCACCACCCATCACCACCATCACCACCCATCACCACCCATCACCACCCATCACCACCCATCACCGCCCATCACCCCCATCACCCCCATCACCCCCATCACCCCCATCACCCC
>NZ_JBHSRF010000142.1:0-10470 GCF_042658925.1 Sphaerisporangium aureirubrum | reverse complement strand
GCTGGACGACGAGCTCGCGGGCCACCTGCTCACGGCCGCGCGGGGAATCGTCGAGCCGCTGCGCCAGTGGGGCGCCTACGCTCCCGTGGTCGAGGCCACTGACAGCCCTTCCTCGACCCCGGTCGTCGACGAACTGCTCCGCTACCTCGGCCGCACCCCGCGCTGACGGTCGGCCTCCACGACGCCTGTCAGCTGCTGAAGGCGCAGGCGTCGTTGTTGAGGGTGAACCGGCTCGGCAGGGACGTGTCACCTGTGTGATTGGCCAGGTAGCCCATGGTGACGCTGCGGCCGGGGGCGATGGAGCCGTTGTGCGAGGCGTTCACCGCGGTGACGACGTTACTGCCCTGGGTGAGGTCGGTGTTCCAGTCCGAGATGATGGTCTGGCCCAGGGCCAGGGAGAAGTTGAGTGTCCAGCCGGCGATCGGCGTGGTGCCGGTGTTGGTGATGGTGAGGTCGACGGTCATTCCGGTACCCCAGGCCCGCTTGGTCAGTTTGATCCGGCAGGTCGGCGCGGCCCGTTCGAACGACACCCGGTGCAGTCCGCCGGGAAGGTCGTTGACGACGTAGAACTCGCCTTCGGGGGTGGCACCGAACGCGGTGACCTGCGTGGGCGTCTCGCCGAGCTCGGACTGGAGATAGCCGCCCCGGCCGTCCTCGCGCAGCGCCCACACGGTGGAGGAGCAGTAGTCGGTGGCGATGTAGGTTCCCCCGACAAGGTCGGCGTACCGCTGACCGCGGTAGACGAGTCCGCCGATGACCGAGCAGCCGCCGGTGTACGGCGAGTAGGTGAAGACCGGCTTGGTGTACTGGACGCCGGGCAGGCACTGGGCCTGGTCGAACACCTCAAGTCCCTCGTAGCAGGACCAGCCGAGGTTCACACCGGCCTGCCGCCCGGCCTTGACGTGGTCGATCTCCTCCCACCTGCCTTGGCCGACGTCGCCGATCCAGATCGAGCCGTCGGCGTGGTCGATGGAGAAGCGCCAGGGGTTGCGCAGGCCGTACATCCAGATCTCCCCACGGGCGCCCGCACGACCGACGAACGGGTTGCCCGCAGGAACGCAGTAGGCCAGGGAGCCGCATGTCCGGTTCACGTCGACGCGCAGGATCTTGCCCAGCAGGGTGTCCAGGCGCTGCCCGGAGTCGAGGGGGTCCGCGGCGCCGCCGCCATCGCCGATGCTCATGTACAGGTAGCCGTCGGTGCCGAAGGTGATCTGGCCGCCGTTGTGGTTGCCGTACTCGGAGTGTTCCTGGGAGAGCAGCGGCTCGAGGCGCGCCTCGTCCAGCCTGTACCGGCCCAGCGTGACCGCGCCGTCCGGCAGTGCGGTGTAGGCCAGGTACAGGTCCTGGCTCTGGGCGAAGTCGGGTGCGAGGGCGATGCCGAGCAGCCCCCGCTCGTTGTCGGACTGGTCCACCGACGCCGTGATGTCGATGATCGGGGTCTGTGCGAGACCGGTGTCCGGGTGGTAGACACGCACGGTGCCGCGCTTCTCGACGATGAACAGCCTGTTCGTCCCGTCGTCGGGTGCGGCGAGGGCGACGGGGCGTCGCAACCCGAAGGCGACCTGGGTGGTGATCGCGTTGATCTCTTCCAGCGGCACTCCGGCGGCCTGTGCTCCCCACGTGCCGCCGGCGGGCACGGACGAGGACGCGGCGGCCGGGACGGATGTCTGCGCGGCCGCTGGTGGAGTGAGTGCGGCCGCGGGGGCGAGCAGTGGCAGGGACAAGGCGAGCAACGCGCGAGCTGCCCAGCGATTTCCTGACATGTCGGGCTCCAGAGACTGGATTCGTCGGAGGGCGAAGCGCGTCCCACCCGGTCGCATTCCACCCCGAAACAACCGGAGTACGACGGCGACCAAAACAGGCTCCATGCTCTGACGCGCCCGACCGGACGGTATCCGCTCGGCCGTCGTCACAACCAGGCCCGCGACCGCGACGCACGTCCGAAGAGGCGACGGCAGGCCGTCGTGGCCACTCGCCCGCATCCTGACCAGAGGCGATACGAAACCCTCCGGTGAGACCCCTCACGGGCTTCATGAAACGTACATCGCCAGGGGACCTCGGCCGGTCGGCCGCCGTCCGGCAGGGACCGTGCGAACAACGGCTCTGTCTCTGGCGTAAGACCTAGATCACCGCCGCGGGTGCCGGCCGTGCGGCTGGTGCGTTCTCCGCCGGTCAACCGGCGCGTACGCCTGTACGGGACGGCTGTCGGACAGGCTGACAACACGATCTTCTTGTGGACGGCGTGAGCGATCCGAAAACGTGGGCTCCGCCGCAGGGATCACCCCTACAGCGTCCGAAATCAGGAGAAACGATGAAGCTGCCTTCATGCGCTGCCGCCCTTGTGGCGGCCGCCCTGCTCGCTTCCTTCACCGGAGCGTCCGGGATGTCGGCGGCGCGGGCCGACGCCGGGGCCCTGCCGAACGTGAACATGGAAGCCACCGTCAAGGCGGCCCAGATCGACCCGCGGCGGCCGGACGACACGCTGACCCCCGGTGCCAAGGCCAGTGTGCTTCTCGTCGAGCAGGCGCTGCGGGACCGGTCCCTGCTCGACGCGAAGTGGGTGGACGGGTACTTCGGCACCACGACGGTCGCCGCTTTCGCGAAGTTCCAGCAGTCTCTCGGCTTCACCGGTCTCGACGCCAACGGCCTGCCGGGCAAGACGTCGCTCACCAAGCTCGGGGCCGGCCGCTTCGGCGTCACCGACCTCATCGGCCCGGGGGCCCGGGTGTCCGCGGACGGCTTCGTCATCGACACACGTACGCGCGACATGCTGGCCGAGGCGAAGCGGCTGCTTGGCCGCGGCCTCGTGCTGCTGCAGGGGTCGTACAACCCCGGCGGCGACCCCACGTCCGCAGGTACCCACGACGGCGGGGGCGTCGTCGACATCTCGGTCGAAGGGATGAACCCCGCGACGCGGACCGCGGTCGTCCGGGTGTTGCGGCGTGTCGGCTTCGCGGCATGGACGCGCAGCCCCGATCAAGGCGACTGGCCGTGGCACATCCACGCCGCCGCCATCAGCGACACCGACCTCTCCAGCCAGGCCCAGCACCAGATCGGTGACTACTACCTCGGTCTGAACGGGCTTTCCGGCCGTGGCCCTGACGACGGCCCGAAGGTGACCATCCGCACCTGGGAGGAGTACCGGCGCGGCTGACCATCCGAAACGCAGGCTGTACGAACCCACAAGGGAGAACCTCATGAGAACGCTCAACAAGATCCTTCGCACGGTGGCCGCCGCGACGGTGCTCGGCGGGGCGGTGCTCGCCACCGCCTCGCCCGTCTCGGCGGCGGGCCGCGACGGCGTGTGTGACTCCGGCGAGTTCTGCTACTACTTCAACAGCGGCAACCAGGGATCGGTCTCCGACTTCACCGGATCGGTCGCTGACTACGGCACCGAGCAGCCCTCCTGTTACGACTTCAAGGGGCCTGGCAACGGCAAGGACACGTGCGTCAAGAACGCCGCCGCCTCGATCTGGAACCGCAGCGACAAGACCGTCCGGGTCTACTACAACAGCAACTACGGCGGCACCTACCAGGACTTCGCGGCCGGCGCCAAGGGCAACCTCCAGGCCGGCCTGAAGAACCAGAACGCCTCGCACCAGTTCAGCCCGCCGTCGTCGGCGCGTGTCAACATGTCGTACGCGCTGTACAACGCGAGCGGCGGCCACATCAGCTGCCCCTTCGACGGTTACGTCAACACTCCCGGCCGGCACGAGGGCATCGACATCGCCCGCAGCGTGGGCTCGGATGTCCGCGCCCTGGTGGGCGGTCAGGTCATCAACATCGCGCGTGGGTACAACGGCAGCTCGGGGCTCTCCACGATCGCCATCTACAACGCCTCGCTGAACAAGACGATCATCTACCTGCACACCGCTCCGCGCTCCGCCCTGAGCGAGGGCCAGCAGGTCTCGCGCGGTCAGATCATCGCCGACGAGGCGTGGCACGGAGTGTCGTCCAGCGGGGCCGCGCACACCCACGTCGAGATGCGTCCCGGACGGCAGACGCTCGCCGCCAAGAGCGTCGGCGACCCGACGCTGAGCAACCCGAACCCGAACTCGTTCTGGGTCTCCCAGGGCTACAACGTCAGCTAGCGCACCGCGGCCGCCGACGATGAGGAAGGCAACTGTGTTACCACGAATCGCACGGCTCACCGCGGTGGCCGCCGCGACGGTGCTCGGCGGGGCGGTGCTCGCCACCGCCTCGCCCGCCTCGGCGGCGGGCCGCGACGGCGTGTGTGACTCCGGCGAGTTCTGCTACTACTTCAACAGCGGCAACCAGGGATCGGTCTCCGACTTCACCGGATCGGTCGGCGACTACGGCACCGAGCAGCCCTCCTGTTACGACTTCAAGGGGCCTGGCAACGGCAAGGACACGTGCGTCAAGAACGCCGCCGCCTCCGTCTGGAACCGCAGCGACAAGACCGTCCGGGTCTACTACAACAGCAACTACGGCGGCACCTACCAGGACTTCGCGGCCGGCGCCAAGGGCAACCTCCAGGCCGGCCTGAAGAACCAGAACGCCTCGCACCGGTTCCTGAGTTCGGCACCCCCCACCGGGTGCAAGACCGACGGTACGCACACCAGGCTGCCCACGACGATTCTCGTCTACCGGAAATCCCTCAATCGTGTGGACCGGGTGGCGTTCAGGACCTACATCGAGAACGTCCTGCCCAACGAATGGCCGTCGTACTGGCCGCGGGAGTCCCTCATGGCCGGGGCGATCGCCGTCAAGAACTTCGGCTGGTACTGGGCGCTGAATTCGGCGAGCAAGACGCCGAGCGGCCAGTGCTACGACGTCACCGACCAGACGTCCAGCCAGGTGTACAAGCCCGGCTCCGCGACGGCGTCGACGAACGCCGCGGTGAACGCGACGTGGGGCACCCGGATGACGCGCAATGGAAAGATCTTCAAGGCCCAGTACTGCTCGACGACGACGGCGTGCCGCCATTGGGTCACCGGCGACTGGCTGTCGCAGACCGGCTCTCGAGACAAGGCCGAGGCGGGCTGGAGCTACTCCAGGATCCTCACGTACTACTACACGGGGATCGTTCTCACCTCCTGAACCCCAGTCCCTTCCTGCTTCCCCGCCGTGTGACGCACGGCGGGGAAGCAGGCGTCAGTCGACGATGAGCTGGAAGTTGAGCGGCCGGCCTCCGGGGAACGCGACTTGTCCCGAACCGTCCATCATCTTGAACCGGACGTAGCACAAGCCCGGGTTCCTCGGGGTGGTGACTTCGGTCCGGATGTCGACGATCTCTCCGGGTCGCGTGTCCTTGATCGGTATGTCGGAGATGGTCTGGCATTGATCAGGTTGCTGCGGGAGGTCGAGGCGATGCAACGAATAGCCCTCCCACGGCACGGTCCCGACGTTCTTGAGCCGCCACACCTTGATCTTGGTCTGGCCCGGGCCGACGCGCGTGCAGTCGGGCAGCGTGATGTCCCCGAGGAACGCCGCCGAGTCACCCTCATGCGCAGGCGGGGCCCACGGCGGGTTGGTCGGGCGCACCGGGCAGTCGGCCGCCGACAACGCGGCCGCCGACAACGCGGTCGTCGACGGGCCGCCGGACGGGTTCGGGCCGCGTCCTTCGGCCCCGGAACCGCGGTTGACGACGACCGCGACGAGAACCGCTGTCCCCATACCGACGGCCGCTGTCGCGAGCACGGCCGCGGCCGGGCGGGTCAGCCGGAATCGCCCGCGCCCTCCCGGCGCGGGCGGGACGGGCCGGACGTCGCCCGCGATCTCGCCGGGTGCCCACGCAGGTACGGAGGCCGGAGTCTCACCAGCCGGCCGCGGCGCGGGCGACCCGATGGCGATGTTCCCGGCACGACCTTCCGCGCCGCCTGTCGCGGAGGCTTCGCGTCCACCAGGCGGATGGGCCGCCACGGCGCCCGCGCGGAGTGAATGATCTGCGGCGCTCGCCGATCGGACCGCCAGGTTCGCCCTCTGCCAGCGTTCGCGGTACGCGGCCGGGTCCGCGCCGCAGGCCTTGACGAACTCGACGGTGGTCTCCCAGCTCGGGAGCCGGTTGCCCTTCGTGGCTTCGTGCAACGTCGTGTGCGAGATCGCCCCTGACCGGCCGGACATTTCCCGGAAAGGTGGATTGCCGACCGATTTGCGAAGTTCTCGCAGCGCCGCCGCGAAGTCCTCGATCGTCTCCGCCCGTGCAGGCATGTCGTCCACCCGGGTGAAGCTAACAGCGCCCACGGTATTCACTCAAGCGCGAACCCACAGCGACGGGCCCTTGCTGTCCGACGACGGCGCCACCTGGCTGGGTACGGCGGTGCTGCTCCGGGCGCCGGACCCGGACACGGCACGCGCCGTCCTGACCCGGACCGATACGCCGAGATCGAGGTGCACAACTGACGGTTCGGCACGTTCACGGGCCGCCGTGGAGCAACAACACGAAGCCTGAATCACGAGCAGGAGTGCCACTAGCACGGCGTCGCCCACCACGGGCGCGTACGTCGCGGGCGGGGCGCCACCCGGTTCTGGTCGTTCCAGAACACTCCGGCGCTGCGACACCGCCTGTGTCTTCGCCCTCGGACGCTGTCCGCTCCGTCACAAGCCGCCTCCCGCCCCAGGGACACTCGGCATCCCGATGCTGTCAACCTTGTCGGGAGAGGAGACGGGGCGGTCAGATCTCCGGGTCGGGGAGCAGGACGGAGGGGAGGGAGGTGTCGGGGTGCAGGCGTAGTAGTTGGTAGAGCATGCCGCCTACTCCCGGCATCAGGCCTGGGCTGAAGGCGTCACGTGAAAGGCCGCTCACCGGGCCGTGCTCGTTCATGCTGCCGATCATGTACGCGGCGAGGTACTCCGGAGTCAGCTCTTCGGGCCCGGCACCCACATCGATCGCGTGGCGCACGATTTCCCAGTTGCCGAGGTCTCCGTGGCAGAGCGTGTGGTTCCAGCCGATGCCCCTCGACCAGGACGACGCGGCGGCCCGGCGCAGCACGTCCGCCCAGCGCGGGTCACCTTCGCGGGCCAGCCGGTCGGCCGCGACGAGGCCGATGCCGGCGGCTCCGTGGCACCATGCGCTGGAGGTCACGCGAAGGTCGTCCAGTTCGCGCAGGTCACGCCAGCCCTTCTCCGCCGGGTCGTACAGTGACTCCTCGTACAGAAAGGCCCTGTCCGCCAGGGCGCGGAAGTCCGCGGCGCCGGCCGTGGCGCTGTCGGCGAGCCGGGCCAGCGCCCAGGCGATCCCGGTGGCGCCGTGTGAGACCCCGCCTAACCCTTGTGGGAACGCGGTGCTGGGCCAGCGTGCTCCCCGGTCGTCGATGTGGGCCAGTGAGAGCAGGCGCTCCCCGATGCGGTCGGCCTGCGTGGACCACTGCTGGTCACCGGTCTGTTCCGACAGGCGGAGCAACGGCACGATGGCGCCTGCCATGCCGGTGAGCAGGTCGTACACCTCGTCGGCGGCCACCGCCTCGGGCAGTTGCCTAGCCAGGGCGCCGGCTCGGGCGACCGCCTCCTCCGAGCCGACGGTGCCCAGCCTGCGCAGCAGCAGCCAGCTCCAGATCTGCGAGCCGATGCCGACATAGCCGCCTGGGGTGGCGGGGCGGCGCCGCGGCCCGGTGCGGCGTGCCTCCGCGTCGCGCTCCTCGGCCAGCCTGATCGTATGGAGGAGATCGGCGAGCAGCCCGTCCAGCCCTGGCACCTCGTCGGCCCTGCCCTGCCCGGTCTCACGCACGTAGGCGGCCAGAGTGATGGCGACCCCGTACGCCCCGCCGTACACGTCGGGAGACAGCGACTGTACGAACCAGCCGTCGGAGGTGAGCACCGGCGCGGTCCAGGTGACGGTGCCGTCGTCGCCCCGGACCGCCGTGTCGAGCATGCCGCGGGCGATCCCGGCCGCGATCCGGCGCCGGCGCCGGTCGAGGTCCTGGTGCCGGATGAGAGGCACGGCCATACGCTTGTTGGCAGGCATCCACCCTTCGTTGAGGTAGGCGCTGACCAGAGCGGACCGGATCACCTCGCGGTCCAGGGCCGCGTCGCGGTCGCGCCAGCGCCGCAGCGCGTCCGCGATGAGGTCCTGCTCGTCTCCGTACGAGGTTCCGCCGGGGCCGTCCAGACGGCCGCGAGCCGGGGTCGTGGCGAAGAAGGGGATGTCGCCGACCAGCAACTCGGCCACCTCGGCGTCGATCACCTCGGGGTCCGATGGCGCGCCGGGCAGGTTCTCGGCATGCTGGGCCAGCAACCCCGCCGCCTTGCCCATCGCGGTCGGCTCGTCGTGCAGTGACGCCGGGTGCCACACCATGCGGGCCAGCTCGGCGTACGCCTCGGTGGCGCGGAGCACGACCCGGATCGGACGGTCGGCGAAGTCCGTGAGCAGCCCGGCGAGCTCATCCCGCCGATCCAGCACGTCGAGGTGCTCGACCAGCTCGGTGAATCCGGACAGCACCAGGTCCCAGTAGTGGACGAGGATCGGATCGGGGCTCGGGTGGTTGCTCACCGCTCCCAGCTCGACCCGTTCCATCCCCAATCTCGCCATGTCCGTGCCCGCGTCGACGACGACCGGCATCTGCGTGTACGGCTGCTGGCCGGGCAGGCCTCCGACGGCGGACATGTCGACGCCGCGCCAGGCGAGCGAGACGCCGCGTCCGGGAAGGAGTCCGGTGCGCAGCACCGATCCGCTGAGCAGGTCGGTCGCCTGGTCGACGGCGTCGCCGTATCCGGACGGTTTGGCCGGGACGTGCGGGGTGAACAGCGTCTCGCAGTCGACGACGACGGGGGCGGGACCGGCCGCGATGAGGTTCTCCATGTGCAGGTCGCTGCCGCCGATCAGCCGCATCAGCGCCAGCCAGTGCCCGACACCGCGGTAGAAGGACCGCAGCTCCGTCTCGTCGGCGCAGTAGCGGTGCTGGATGTGCTCCGCCCAGCCGTACCCCTGGCGAATCAGCACGTCGGGTACGCGGATGCGGCTGCCGGCGGGCAGCTGGGGTGCCAGGCGGTCGATCAGCCGCGCCAGCGCCTCGTCCACGGCGAGGGACCGGGGCTTGTAGACCACCTTGCCCTGCGAGCCGTGCAGGACGGCGACGCTGTGCCCTCCGCGATGGCTGTCTCCCGCCCCGAAGTCGAGCCCGACCAGCTCGCCTCGGAGACCGCCGGGCAGTGCGGTGAGCGCCGCGCGGTCGGCGGCGAACCTGCGGGCCAGTTCCACGGCCGCGGCGCACCTGTTGCCGATGATCGTGCCGAGCCTGGACAGCATCGTGGGGTAGTGCTGGGTCAGGGACAGCCAGAACTCGGGCGTCGCGGCCGTCGCCTTCCACTCCTGCCACCGCATCTGCGGCGTCTCGGCGGTCAGCCTTCCGCTGATCCGGGCGGCGTTGAGTTCCAGCAGCAGGACCCTGTTGACCTTGAGGCGGACGGTCTCCTCCAGCGCTTCGGCGGTTCTTCGGCATATCAGCCGGGCCTCCGCCTCCGTGAGGCCGGGGATCGATCCCAGCGTGGCGGACAGCCCGGCCAGCGCCGGTGCGGTCAAAAAGTCCAGCGACGGGTCGAAGTCCCCGGCCATTCGGATCTATCATCCTTCCTTGATCAGCAGCAGAAGCGGCTGCAGGTGCACGAGCTCGCCAGCCGGGTGTCCAGGGCCGTCAGCGTGATCTCCGACTCGGCGTACTCACCGATGAACAGGGGACCGGCCGGGCTGTCCCAGCCCTCGACGTCGGCTCCGCTGCGCCACGCGGAGACGATCTCCTCAGAGCGTTCCAGGGTGACAGGCATCCTTACTCCCTCCATGACCGGGCGTTCCGATCAGCGTTAGCCAGCCGATCGGAAAAATCAATACATAGCGGGCGAAATGTGCCCCACGCCCACCAATGGGACGACAGCGCACGTCAGGGGTTTCGTCCCGCACCGGAGATTCTCCATATATTGCGGGCGACAATTATCGCGATTTGTGAATACAGCCCTCCGGCGGCGCGCCGCCCCGGCCCGAGCACCCCTCCCTCCACGCGCAGGGTGCTTCTTCTCATCCTCGTTGGCCTGGGCATAACGGCGTACCTTGTGTGGGGGAATCGCCGGCCCTCTAATAGGCTGGAACTTCTCTACCGCGACCTGCTCGCGCACACCGATGACGCGATGGGCATGCAGGGTCTCATCCAGCATGCGGCCTCGGTCGAGAATGTCCTCGCCCAAAGCGTGCGTGAAGCCATCGCGACGGGTCAGGCACTGGCCATGCCGGATACCAGGTAGTGGGGCTGATCTGCGAAATGGGCTTGCAGCGGGGACAGCAGGCGTAGCACTCGGGTTGTCGTGGGAGCCATCGGATCTCGCCCTCGGGGGACTATTAGGAACGAAAATAGCCTAATGGGCTTCTAGGCTGGTGTCACAAGCAAGAAAGTGATCGAAAGGGCGAGATAATGGACACCACGGTTACCGTCACCTCCCTGCGGCCGGTTTGGCGTGAGGTGCTGGCCGCTTCGTACCGGGCGTTGGAGAGCAGCGTCGCGGGGGTGCGGGACGGGCAGTGGG
>NZ_JBHSRF010000141.1:0-10500 GCF_042658925.1 Sphaerisporangium aureirubrum | reverse complement strand
ATTGAGCCCTTCCCCTCGACCGTCACACGATGGCTCACTTTGTGCTAGCCGTCGATCGCTGATCGTCACCACTTACACCACTCGGCGGGACGTCACCTCCGCCCCCTCAGCGGTCGCCTTGGTCGGCGCTGGAGCGAGGAGACACGGTACGGCGAGGTCGGCGCCGCCGGACGGCGGTTGACATAACCCCTCTTCCGTTACCCGCACGGGGTGGTCCTCCCCGAACGGACATCCGCTCCCAGTGGTCGCCTTGGTCGGCGCCGGAGCGGCGAGATGCGGTACGGGGAAGTCGGCGCCGCCGTACGGCGGTTGACATACGCCGTAAGGCGGTTGGCACAACCCCTCTTCCGTTACCCGCACGGGGTGGTCCTCCCCGAACGGACATCCGCCCCCAGCGGTCGCCTTGGTCGGCGCCGGAGCGAGGAGACACGGTACGGCGAGGGCGGCGCCGTCGTACGGCGGGATGCCCATCTCGCCGCTACGCGTCGCGGTGGAGCACGGTGAGCCCGGCAGGCTCGGGGGTGCGGGGGTGTCCCCCGCAGGAGAACAGCCCTTGTGGCTTTCGCGCGGAGCGCGTCCTCCGCAAGGACCATTTCACCGGCGCCGCACACACGCGGGTTGTCCGTCGTGCGGCGGCGCCGACTTCGCCGTACGACGTCCCGCCGCACCGGCGCCGATGAAGGAGCAGTGCGCCGGACGGCGGAGTGGGGCGTGGTGGGCTACAGGAGGCCGCGGCGGTCCAGGAGGGGTTCGATTCTGGGGTCTCGGCCGCGGAAAGTGCGGAAGGCGGTCATGGCGTCGAGGCTGCCGCCCTTGGAGAGGAGTTCTCGGCGGAAGGTGTCGCCGTTTTCTCGGGTCAGGCCGCCGTTCTCGTTGAACCATTCGACGGTGTCGGCGTCGAGGACCTCGCTCCAGATGTAGGAGTAGTAACCCGCGCTGTAGCCGCTGGACCAGATGTGGGCGAAGTACGTGCTGCGGTAGCGCGGGGGGACGAGGGGGACGTCGACGCCGGCGTCGTGGAGGGCGCGGCGTTCGAACTCCAGGGCGTCCAGGGGGGCGGTGGTGGTGTCCAGGGTGTGCCAGGCCCAGTCCAGGAGGGTGGCGGCGAGGTATTCGACGGTCTTGTAGCCCTGGTTGAACTTCTGGGCGGCCAGCATGCGGTCGACCAGCTCCTGGGGCATGGGCTCGCCGGTCTCCCAGTGGCGGGCGTAGTTGGCGAGGACGGCGGGCCAGACGGCCCACATCTCGTTCACCTGGGAGGGGTACTCGACGAAGTCCCGGGGGACGGCGGTGCCGGAGAAGCGGGGGAAGCGGACGTCGGAGAACAGGCCGTGCAGGGCGTGGCCGAACTCGTGGAACATGGTGTTGACCTCGTCGAAGGTCATCAGCGTCGGCTCGCCCGCGGGCGGCTTGACGATGTTGAGGTTGTTCACCACGACCGGGCGGGTGCCCTCCAGCACCGACTGCTTGACGAGGCTGTTCATCCAGGCGCCGCCCCGCTTGGACGGCCGCGCGTAGAAGTCGCCGAGGAACAGGCCGAGCGCCGAGCCGTCCTCGTTGAACACCTCGAACACCCGCACGTCGGGGTGGTACCCCACGAGGTCGGGCCGCTCGGTGAAGGTGATGCCGTACAGCAGCCCCGCGGCGTGGAACACGCCGTCCCGCAGCACGCGGTCCAGCTCGAAGTACGGCCGCATCTGGCGCCCGTCGATCGCGTAGCGCTCCTGGCGCACCTTTTCCGAGTAGAACGACCAGTCCCACGGCGCCAGCTCGAACCCGGCCTGCTCGCGCAGCTCCTCGGCCTCCCGGTGGGCGTTGGCGACCGCGGGCGAGGTGAGCTTGCCGAGCATCTCGGTGACGGCCGCGGTGTCCGGCGCGGTCTGGTCGGCCACGACGTACGCCGCGTGGCTCGGGTACCCGAGCAGCGCGGCCCGCTCGGCGCGCAGCGTGGCGATGCGGACGATCAGCTCGGAGTTCTCCGGAATGCCGCGCGCCTCGGAGGCCCGGTGGATGCGCTCGCGCAGCTCGCGGTTGGTCAGCTCGGCGAGGTCGGGCTGACCGGTGGGCAGGATCAGCGGGATGACGTACCGGCCCTCCAGCCCCCGGGACTTCGCGGTCTCGGCGGCGGCCTTGATCGAGTCCTCAGAGAGGCCGTCGAGCTCGGCGGCGTCGTCCACCACGATCGCGGAGGCGTTGGTGTGGGCCAGGAGGTTCTGCTCGAAGCGGGTGGACAGCGTGGAAAGCTCCTCGTTGAGAGCCTTCAGCCGCTCCTGGTCCGCCGCGCCGAGCTCGGCCCCGGCCCGCACGAAGTCGGTGACGTAGCGGTCGAGCAGCCACCGCTGCTCGGCGTCCAGCCCCTCAGGGGAGATCTGCCTGATGCGGGCGAAAAGCTGGTGGTTGAGGTGGATGGCGTCGGCATGCTGGGTGAGCTTCGGCGTGACGTCCTGCTGGATCTCCTGGACCGTGGGATTGGTGTTGGACGACGCCTGGTTGAAGAACACCGTGGAGACGCGGGTGAGCAGCAGCCCCGAACGCTCCAGCGCCGCCACCGTGTTGTCGAAGGTCGGCGGCTCTGAGGCACTCGCGATGGCCTCGACCTCGGCCAGGTGCTCGGCCATGCCGCGCTCGAAGGCGGGGACGAAGTGCTCCTCCCTGATCTCTGCGAAGGGGGGCAGATCGTACGGCAGGGCACTCGGGGCGAAGAAGGGGTTCTCGGTCAAGGCGCGGGCTCCTCACGTGGAAAAGGGCTCTCGCTAGCAGCCTCGCACAGCCGGGCGGCGCCCCGGCACCCCCTGTGGACAACTGCGGACACACACCTGCCACACCGGCCGAGCTGGGCGGATGGGCCCGTTCACCAATCGTTTTGGTCTCACCGCGAGACTGGGCTATTCTTTCGAAGGCGCGAGCGGGCCGCTCTGCGAGGAGCAACCGCCGTCCAATGGGGTATGGGGTAATTGGCAGCCCGGCTGATTCTGGTTCAGCTAGTCTAGGTTCGAGTCCTGGTACCCCAGCAGGTCGCCAGCAACGACGCGGATGCCCGGCCAGGGTGTCCGCGTTCGTCGTTCCACACGAGGCTTTCGGGCTCCAGGTGGCCCGGCGACCGGTTTGGCCGCGCTGTCAAGGGTGCGGTAGAGTAACGCCCGTTGCCGAGGCGTCCGGGAGGGCGCCTCAGTCGGTTCGGATCCCCGAGCCGGCAGGCAGTTCGCGCAGGGGTCCCGTCGTCTAGTGGCCTAGGACGCCGCCCTCTCAAGGCGGTAACGCCGGTTCGAATCCGGTCGGGACTACCACCTGCGCCCCTGGCTCGGGTCGAGCCGATGGCTCCGTCGTCTAGTGGCCTAGGACGCCGCCCTCTCAAGGCGGTAGCGCCGGTTCGAATCCGGTCGGGGCTACACCTGGTGTGGCGAACCCTCGGACCTTGTGTCCGGGGGTTTTCGCGTTCCCGCCTCCGCCATGCCGGGGACGGCCGTCAGGGTACGGCCGCCCCGAAGGGGGCGCTACCGGCCGACGGGGCCGGAGCGCACCTTGAACAGGGCCCGCCGGGCGGCCTTGGACACCTGACGGTCCGGGTGGGCGTCCCCGATCATCTCCAGCAGCTCCTCGACGTGCGGGTGCGGCACCCGCCAGATCACGTCCAGCAGGTTGCTCAGCACCGGCGCGGGCCCGATGTCGTGCAGGCTGCTGACGAACTCGGGCGTGCCGAGGCCCGCCGAGATCGTCCACATGTCCAGGATCAGCCAGTGGGTGTCGCTCTGGCTGGGTTCCGGCGCGTCCTCCACCCCGAGCTGGGTGAGGTGCGTCGCCGCGTACGGCCGCAGCGACGGCTCGTCCAGGGCGCCCCGCCAGGCGGGCACCGCGACCGGGCCGAGCGTGCCGACCAGGCTGGCCGCCTGGACCCGGATCAACGCGTCCGCCTCGTCGTCCGCGGCGGCCTCCAGCAGCTCCTCGGCGGCGGTGGCGGGGTCGCGCAGCTTCATCCAGGCGGCGAACTCGGCGTCCGCCTCCTCCTCGGGCAGGTCGGCGCTGAGCGACAGAAGATCGAGCGCGGTCATCGCGTCGATCGCCGGGCGGGCGTCCACCTCGATGTCGTCGTCGTCCAGCAGGTGGACGACGCCCTCGGTGCCGAGGGGGGTGAGCCGCACGGCGCCGCCGGAGACCTCGGCCATGCCGTATCCGGACAGCCACTCCAGCACCGGGGCCAGCGGGTCCCCGGCCTCCTGCCACGCCTGCGCGCCGAGGTCGTCGAACTCGGCGGCGGCCTCGGCCAGCTCGTCGCGCAGCTCGTCCAGCGGGCGCTCCCCGCCGGCCAGCAGCAGGCGGATCAGCAGGCCGCGGGTCAGGCCGGACAGCGCCAGCGTGAGGTCGTCGTCGTCCATCTCGGGGTCGCCGTAGTCGACCGAGTGGAGGCCGAGCATCCAGGCGTCCAGCACGTCCTCGTCGTTCTCGAACGGCCAGGCCGCGGTGTCCTCGTCGACGCTGACGGTGTCCTCGCCGGCGGCGGCGCCCTCGGTGTCGGGGGTGAGGAACTCGAGGTCCACCGCGAGGTTCCACAGGTTCCACAGGGCGGGGACCTCGTCGGCGAACGGCTTGACCGCGGGCTCGGGGAGACCCACGACGGTCAGGGCCTCGCGGATCTCCTCGTCGCTGAGCAGGGTCTCGGCCCCGACCTTGCGGGAGGCGCCGACCCAGACGGCGAGGTCGCGCGCCTTGGCGATCAACGGCGCCGCGCGGGCGGCCGAGGCCAGCTCGGCGTCGGGGCGCAGCCGGATGGTGGGGAGGTCGGCGATCTCGTCGGCGAACGGCTCGAAGTCGCCGAGACCCTCGACCTCCTCCTCGTCGAGGTCGTCCTCGTCATCGTCGTCGTCCCACTCGCGGTCGCCGAGGACGTCCTCCATCGCCTCGTCGAAGTCCTCCTCGACGGTGTCGAGCTCGTCCAGCAGATCGTCGAGGGAGTCGGAGCCCTTGGCCAGGCGGCCGGTCTCGGCGAGGAACGTCAGATAGGCGCGTACGGCGGTGATCATGCCCTCGGCCGCGACGTCGGCGTCCTCGACGACCTGAGGCATGCGTTCCACGAGGATGGGGCGAATGTCGCCGCGCCGCCACAGCCGCACGTCCTCCCGGACGATCAGGCGATGCCAGAGAGCGACGGGCCCCACGAGGTCGGGATCACTGTCCGGTGCGTTGTCCGGTGCCCAGAGAATGAACTCTTGCAGGAGGGGACGCAGCTCGGACGCGGCTGCCTCGATGCGATCTGTCACTCCGCCAGGCTAGTGCTTGGCGGCGGTGCTCTCTAATCAGTTAGCCCTTGTCGTGGGGCCATGTGGCGCCGTGTCGCCGGCCGGGTCAGTTGGAGCGCCGCATGGCCTCGGTGATGCGCTCGGCGGCGGCCACCACCGGCCCGGCGTGGATACGCCCCGGGGTGCGGGTCAGGCGCTCGATCGGGCCGGAGACGGACACGGCCGCGATCACCTTGCCGCCCGGGCCTCTGATGGGGGCCGACACGCTGGCCACGCCCTGCTCGCGCTCGCCGACGCTGTGCGCCCAGTTGCGGCGCCGTACGCTGGCGAGGGTGGCGGCGGTGAACTTCGCGCCGCGCAGCCCGCGGTGCAGGCGGTCGGGCTCCTCCCAGGCCAGCAGGATCTGCGCGGCCGAGCCGGCGGTCATGGGGAGCGAGGTGCCGACGGGTACGGTGTCGCGCAGGCCGCTGGCCCGTTCCGCGGCGGCCACGCAGACGCGTTCGTCGCCCTGCCTGCGGTACAGCTGGGCGCTTTCTCCGGTGATGTCGCGCAGATGGGTGAGCACGGGGGAGGCGACGGCGAGCAGGCGGTCCTCGCCCGCCGCGGTGGACAGCTCCGACAGGCGCGGACCGAGGACGAAGCGGCCCTGGGTGTCGCGGGTGACGATGCGGTGATGTTCGAGCGCCACCGCGAGGCGGTGGGCGGTCGGCCGGGCGAGGCCGGTCGCCTGGACGAGTTGTGCGAGGGACGCGGGGCCCGCCTCCAGGGCGTTGAGCACGAGCACGGCCTTGTCCAGCACGCCGACTCCGCTAGAGTTGTCCATACCCCGATACTGCCGTCTCGCTATCCGAGATGCAACTGGCTTGTTACCGTAGAGCGGGTAGGCTGTCCATATAACGATATGTCCGTCTTAGCAACTGAGACGATCCGGGGCATGAAACGCGAGGAGGCGTTCACAGCATGGGTCGCACACTGGCCGAGAAAGTATGGGAGCAGCATGTCGTCCGCCGGGCCGGCGGGGAGCCCGACCTGCTCTACATCGACCTTCACCTCGTCCACGAGGTGACAAGTCCGCAGGCGTTCGACGGCCTGCGCATGGCCGGGCGCACGGTGCGACGCCCCGACCTCACCATCGCGACCGAGGACCACAACGTCCCGACCGTGCTCGGCCCGATCGCCGACCCGGTGTCCAAGGCGCAGGTCGACACGCTGCGCAAGAACACCGCCGAGTTCGGCATCCGCCTGCACCCGATGGGCGACGACGGCCAGGGGGTCGTCCACATCATCGGCCCGCAGTTCGGCCTCACCCAGCCCGGCATGACCGTGGTCTGCGGCGACTCCCACACCTCCACCCACGGCGCGTTCGGCGCGCTGGCGTTCGGCATCGGCACCTCCGAGGTGGAGCACGTGCTGGCCACCCAGACGCTGCCCGCCTACCGGCCGAAGACCATGGCCATCGAGGTCACCGGCGAGCTGCCCTTCGGCGTCACCGCCAAGGACCTCATCCTCGCGATCATCGCCAAGATCGGCACGGGCGGCGGCCAGGGGCACGTGGTCGAGTACCGCGGCGAGGCCATCCGCGCGCTGTCCATGGAAGGCCGCATGACGGTCTGCAACATGTCCATCGAGGCGGGCGCCAGGGCCGGCATGATCGCGCCGGACGAGACCACCTTCGCGTACCTCAAGGGACGGCCGCACGCGCCGTCCGGGGCCGCCCGGGACGCCGCGGTGGAGTACTGGAAGACGCTGCGCACCGACGACGACGCCGTCTTCGACACGGTGGTCGAGATCGACGCCTCCACCCTCTCGCCGTTCGTCACATGGGGCACCAACCCCGGGCAGGGACGGCCGCTGAGTGACGCCGTGCCCGCTCCCGAGGAGACCGACGACCCGTCCGCGGCGCGGCGCGCGCTGGAGTACATGGGCCTGACGGCCGGCACGCCGCTCACCGAGATCCAGGTCGACACCGTCTTCGTCGGCTCGTGCACCAACGGCCGCCTGGAGGATCTGCGGGCCGCCGCCGACGTGCTGCGCGGGCGCAAGGTCGTCACGCGCACCCTGATCGTGCCCGGCTCGATGCGGGTCAAGGCCGAGGCGGAGGCCGAGGGGCTGCACGAGGTGTTCACCGCCGCGGGCGCCGAGTGGCGGGCCGCCGGGTGCTCCATGTGCCTCGGGATGAACCCCGACACCCTGGCTCCCGGGGAGCGCAGCGCGTCCACCTCCAACCGCAACTTCGAGGGGCGCCAGGGCAAGGGCGGGCGCACCCACCTCGTGTCGCCCGCCGTGGCCGCCGCCACCGCCGTCACCGGCCGTCTCACCGCGCCCGCCGACCTGTAAGGAGCAGCCATGGAAGCCTTCACCACGCACACCGGGCGCGCCGTGCCGCTGCGCCGCAGCAACGTGGACACCGACCAGATCATCCCGGCCGTGTGGCTCAAGCAGGTCAGCCGTACCGGCTTCGAGAAGGGCCTGTTCGCCGCGTGGCGCGAGGACCCGTCCTTCGTGCTGAACGACCCCGTGTACACCGGGGCCTCGATCCTGGTCGCCGGGCCGGACTTCGGGACGGGCTCCTCGCGTGAGCACGCCGTGTGGGCCCTGCAGCAGTACGGCTTCCGGGTGGTGATCGCCGCCCGGTTCGGTGACATCTTCCGCAACAACAGCACCAAGATGGGGCTGCTGCCGGTGGTGCTGCCCGCGTCGGTCGTGGAGGAGTTGCAGTCTGCCGTCGAGGCCGACCCGGCCACCGAGGTGACCGTCGACCTGGACGGACGTGAGGTGCGGTGGGCCGGCGGGTCGGCTTCGTTCGAGATCGACGACTACACCCGCTGGCGGCTGCTGGAGGGTCTGGACGACATCGGGCTGACCCTGCGGCACGCCTCGGACATCGAGAAGTACGAGAATGGTCGGCAGTCATGGCTGCCGACGACCGTCTGACCCCACCCGCGAGCCCTGAGGAAGAGCTGGCGCGGCGGTTGCGCGACGCGCACCGCCGCGTTCTGGCCGTGCGCCTGCCGCCTGCCGAGAAAGAGCGGTTCGCCCGGCGTTTCGTGGCGATATGTGAGATCGCGAAGCGCAATGTGGGGCACGCCGGGGTCCGTCTGGACGCCTTCCTGGCCGATCTCGACGGGCTCTCCGACACGCCGCGTAGGTGAAACATTGCGGAATGTGATTGAGTCCTGGCCCGGTGTCCCTTAATTTCAAGCGGGTAAGGGGTTTCTGACCGTTGACTGGTGGTTGCGTGCCGGAACCCCGCGCTTGGCAGCACCGGGTGAGACGGGGTCGCGCATCGACGCCGGCGAACGCTCATTCTCAGACAGCGGTAACAGGGGGAGCAAAGCCAGATGAACAAGCGAGAACTCGTAGACGCGATCACCGATCGGGTCGGCGACAAGAAGACGGCGACCGAGGCGGTGAACGCCATCATCGAGACGATCCAGCACGCCGTCTCGACCGGGGACAAGGTCTCGATCACAGGCTTCGGCGCGTTCGAGATGGCGCACAAGCCTGCCCGCCAGGCCAGGAACCCAAGCACCGGCGAGCCCATCAAGGTCTCCGAAAGCTGGGGCCCCAAGTTCCGCCCCGGCGCCGACTTCAAGGAACAGGTCAACACCGCAGGCAAGAAGGCCTCACGCAAGAAGTAATCCCACCTCGCGCGCCCGGACCCACCTCCGGGCGCGCCTTCACATCCGCCCCCCGCTCCACGTCCCGGGACTCACGTCCTGTGGACCACTCCGTCCACGCGTGAGCGGCACCCACCCTGTTCACGGGTGAGTGGCACCCCGTTCAAGGCGAGCGGCACCTCGTCCACGGATGAGTGGCACTCCGTCCACGCGTGAGCGGCACCCACCCTGATCACGCACGAGCGGCACCCCGTTCAAGGCGAGCGGCACCCCCTTCACAGCGAGCGGCACCTCGTCCACGGATGAGTGGCACTCCGTCCACGCGGGAGCGGCACCCGTCCACGGCGAGCGGCACCCGTGACGGCAGGTGTGGAGGTCCCTTCCAGGGAGGGCGTCGAACCGGCGCCGGTATGGCGGGAAGTGGTGCGGTGAATTCGGCGCCGTCTTACGGCGGCCACGCCGGTGTGCGCGGGCGCCCGGTGAACGGTCCTTGCGAAAGCGCGCTTTCGCGCGGAAGGCGCAAGGGCTGCTCTCATGCGGGGGACACCCCCGCACCCCCGGCCTGCCGGGCTCATCGTTCCCACCGCACCTCCGCCCCACCCACGTCTCCGGCGCCTTTGCCCGCCCGTGGGGTCGTCCGTCCGCACATGTGTGGAGCACTCGTGACCGGCGGCACGGGAGAGCCTAGACTCGCGACTGTGCAGGCGACGGTGCGATCCTTCGACGAGCAGACCCGCTCGGGCTCGGTGTACCTGGACGACGGCACCGAGATGCCGTTCGACGACGCTGCCTTCGACGCGGGCCCTCTACGGCTGCTGCGCTCTGGTCAACGAGTGAACATCCTCGTCCAGGACGACAGCATCACCGTGATCACCCTCTCGACCTTCCCGCTCCCCACCGAGTAGAGCCTGGTCGGCCGCCGTAAGGCGGCGCCGGTTTCGCCGTACGTGGATCTCGCCGTGTCGGCGCCGGAGAAGTGACCCGTGGGTGACGCGGGGGACGTCTCGGCCGGGGTGCGGGGTTGGTGGGGAACGTTCGGCAGGCCCGGGGGTGCGGGGTTGGTGGGGAACGTTCGGCAGGCCCGGGGGTGCGGGGTTGGTGGGGAACGTTCGGCAGGCCGGGGATGTGGGGTTGGTGGGGAACGTTCGGCAGGCCCGGGATGTGGGGTTGGTGGGGAACGTTCGGCAGGCCCAGGATGCGGGGTTGGTGGGGCCCTCGGCAGGGCCTTGCGGAGGTTGGTGGGGGACGCTCGGCAGGGCCGGGGTGCGGGGGTTTCCCGCATATGAGCAGACCTTGCACCTTCCGCGCGAAGCGCGCCTTCGCGAGGACCGTTCACTGGGCGCCCGCGCACACCGGGTTGTCCGCCGTAAGGCGGCGCCGCTGGAGCCCCGTTGCCTCGTCGGGTTCGTCTTTTTCCGGCGCCGGGTCGGCGGGAGGTTGGACGGCGAACCCGGCGCCCTCATACGGCGGGATACCGGCCCGAGGGGACGCGTCGCGGTGGAGCACCATGAGCCTGGCAGGACCCGGGGGTGCGGGGGTGTCCCCCGCACAGGCACAGCCCTTGCGCCCTTCGCGCGGAGCGCGGCCTCCCGCGAGGACCATTTCACCGGCGCCGCACGCACGCCGGGTTGTCCGCCGTAAGGCGG
>NZ_JBHSRF010000140.1:0-10715 GCF_042658925.1 Sphaerisporangium aureirubrum | reverse complement strand
GGTCCGGGTGGCTCCCGCGGCCGCGCCGCCCGCCGCGCGCGCCGCGCCGCCGGCGGCCGCCGTGCCGGCCTCCTCCACCCCGGCGGCGACGTTCGCCGCGTGCTGGAGGGCGTCGGCCCGTTCCTGGAGCTTGGCGCTGATCGAGCTGACCTGCCTGCTGGTGGCGGCCTTGGCGGCGGCCTTGCCGGCCTCGAACAGCTCGCCCCGTACGCTCTCCACGATCTTCTGCACGTCCGCGGAGGAGCCGAGCAGCTTCACGCCCTGCCCCACCAGGTTGCCGCTCAGGCCGCCCAGCTTGCCGGTGGCCCCGGCGACCACGAGCGCGATGGCGAGCTTGAACTTGCGGTGCCGGCCGAGCAGGTATCCGATCGCCAGGGCCAGGGCCACCTGAAGTCCACTTTTCACGACTGCCTCCTTGTCCGGCATCGCGCGCGAAGCCGCCCTCCCGTCACTCCCGCCCCCCGGACGCACGGCGCGGCCCTCACCGCGGATCGGCGCCGCCAGGGCACGGTCGTCGGTCAGTCCATGATTGGCCTACCCCCCCAGAAAACCCCAGAACGCCCATTGCCCGAAAAATGGGACATCTGTCCGTCGTGGCCCGACAGGGCGACGGCGGGTGGAGGGGGTAAGGCCCGGGGCGTGGCTCGGCGGCCGGTCAGACCGGCGCGGCCGGGTCAGGTCAGTTCGGCGAGGAAGCGCTCCCGCTCGTCGTCGGGCAGGCGGTCGCTGAACAGCACGCCGTCGAGGTGGTCGGCCTCGTGCTGGAGGACCCGGGCGAGCGTGCCGAGGGCGCGCACGGTGACCGGCTTGCCGAACATGTCGCGGCCCTTGGCCACCACCGAGTAGGAACGCTCCAGCGGCCACCACACGCCGGGCGCCGACAGGCACGCCTCGTCGGCCACGACGGCCCGCCCGGACGTCGCGAGGCGCGGGTTGACCAGATGGCCGGACCTTCCCTCGACCTCGAAGACCAGCACGCGCAGCGGCACCCCGATCTGCGGCGCCGCCAGCCCGGCGCGTCCCGACCCGGCGCGCGTGGTGAGCTGGAGGGTCTTGACCAGCTCGCGCAGCGAGCGGTCGAAGGCCGTCACCGGGGCCGCCACGGTGCGCAGGGCGGGGTCGGAGTACAGCCGGATCGGCTGGACGCTGGGCATGCGCGCTCCTGGGGTCGCAGCGGCGGGGACGATGCTCCCGGAGGCGTTCCCGGTCCGTCCGGCGGGCAATCTTGTTAATTCCGCGTTGCGTGTGTGATGCCTGTGCATGACACGTTTCTCCGGTGCGGCCAACGTAACGCGCATCTCTAACAGGTGTCGTTTATCCGTGTGATGGCTTTTATAACTTCGATTCCGCTGGTTCGGGTCACCACTGGAGGAGTCATGACGGCCATCGAGGCCCCGCAGGAGGCGCCACAGAAAGGGCGCTGGATAACCACCTGGAATCCGGATAATCCGGACTTCTGGCAAAAAAGCGGTAAGCGCGTCGCACGGCGGAACCTGATCTTCTCCATCCTCGCCGAGCATCTCGGCTTCAGCCTGTGGACCGTGTGGAGCATCGTCGCCGTCAAGCTCGGCTCCTACGACTTCTCCACCGACCAGCTCTTCTGGCTGGTCTCGCTGCCCAACCTCATCGGGTCGGCGCTGCGGCTGCCCTACACCTTCGCCCCCGCGCGGTTCGGCGGCCGGAACTGGACGGTGGTCAGCGCGCTGCTGCTGCTCGTGCCCGCGATCCTCCTCGCGGTGGCGGTCTCCGACCCGGGCACGCCGTACTGGGTCTTCCTGCTGATCGCGGCCACCGCGGGCGTCGGCGGCGGCAACTTCGCCTCCAGCATGGCCAACATCACCTACTTCTACCCCGAGCGCGAGCAGGGCTGGGCACTCGGGCTGAACGCGGCGGGCGGCAACATCGGCGTCAGCTCGGTCCAGCTGCTGATTCCGCTGGTCATCGCCGGGTTCGGGCTGGCGGCGGCCGGGTTGTTCTGGGTGCCGCTGGTCCTGGTCGCCGCGATCGGCGCCTACTTCTTCATGGACAACCTGACCTCCGCCAAGGCTCAGCCCCGCGAGCTGCTGAAGATCACCGGCCGGGCCCAGACCTGGATCATGTCGTTCCTCTACATCGGCACCTTCGGGTCGTTCATCGGCTACAGCACCGCGTTCCCCCTGCTGATCAAGAGTCAGTTCCCCCAGTACTCCTCCATGGTCGCCTGGGCGTTCCTCGGGGCGCTCGTCGGCTCGCTGTCGCGGCCGTTCGGCGGGCGGCTGTCGGACCGGCTCGGCGGCGCCCGGGTCACGCTCTGGACGTTCGCCGCCATGGGCGGGGCCGTCGCGCTGGCCGCCGTGGGCCTCGCCACCGGCGGCTTCATGCTCTTCTTCTGCGCCTATCTGTTGCTGGTCGCGCTCGCCGGCGTCGGCAACGGGTCGACGTACCGGATGATCCCCGCCATCTTCAAGGCCAAGGCCGTGGAGCGGGTGGCCCCGGGGGACGCCGCGGGGCTGGCCGCCGCCTCCGTGATCGGCCGCAGGGACAGCTCCGCCGCCATCGGCTTCATCTCGGCGGTCGGCGCGTTCGGCGGCTTCTTCATCAACCGCGGCTTCGGCACCTCGATCGCCGCGACCGGCGACGCCGGCGCGGCGATGGTGGCGTTCGCCGCCTTCTACGTCGTCTGCATCGGGCTCACATGGTTCTGCTACCTGCGCACGGTCGGCGTCCAGAGGGCGCCGAGCCTCGCGGGAGCGGGCGTCTAGGCCTGTTCGACACCGGATCCGGCCCGCGGTGCGCCATGCCCTCTCACCGGCGAGACGGGGCGTAGTGCGCACACCAGGCCGGATCCGGGTGTGAATGCCGTTAGTGCCTTGTAGCACAGAGGTAACAGGAGGGACCCAACAGTGAAACGGCCTGAAAGCACCATCGACTCCATGCCGCTCACTTTCCCCGCACACACCTGTGATGTCGCCGGGCCGGTGGCGGGGGCGTGGACGTGAGGATCGTCGTCATCGGGTACGGCCCGGCGGCGCACCGGCTGGCCGAGACCCTGGCCGCCAGGGGCGCCGGGAACCAGGTCACCGTGATGGGGGAGGAGCCACGTGCCGCCTACGACCGCGTGGCGCTGACCTCCTACCTGTCCGCCGCCGAGCCCGGCGCGGGCGCCGCGGCGCTGACCTACCCCGTCCCGGCGGGGATCACGGTGCGCACCGGAGACCGGGTGACCGGGATCGACCGGGCCGGGCACGAGGTCACCACCGCCTCGGGCCACAGCGAGCCGTACGACGTCCTGGTGCTGGCCACCGGGTCGGCGCCGTTCGTGCCGCCGGTGCCCGGCAGGGAGCACGCGTTCGTCTACCGCACCATCGAGGACCTGGACGCCATCCGCGCCGCCGCCGAGTCGGCGGGCACCGGCGTGGTGGTCGGCGGCGGGCTGCTCGGCCTGGAGGCCGCCGACGCGCTGCGCGGCCTCGGCCTCGCCACCCACGTCGTGGAGATGGCCCCCCGGCTGATGCCCCGCCAGGTCGACGAGGGCGGCGGCGCCGTGCTGCGCGGCCACGTGGAACGCCTCGGCCTCACCGTGCACACCGGTACGGGCCTGGACAGGATCGAGCCCGGCCGGGTCGTGCTGGCCGGCGGCACGGTGATCGACGCGGGAGTGGTGGTGTTCTCCGCGGGCGTGCGCCCGCGCGACGAACTGGCCCGCCAGTGCGGCCTCGAGGTGGGCGAGCGGGGCGGCGTCGTGGTCGACGAGGGCATGCGCACCTCCGACCCGGCGATCTACGCCATCGGCGAGTGCGCCCTGGTGGGAGGCATGGTGTACGGCCTGGTCGGGCCGTGCTTCTCCATGGCCGACGTGGCGGCCGACCGCATCCTCGGCGGCACGGCGCGGTTCACCGGCGCCGACCAGTCGGCCAAGCTCAAGCTGCTCGGCGTGGACGTGGCGAGCTTCGGCCAGCTGTCCGGCGCGCTCGACGTGACGTTCATGGACCCGGTGGAGGGCGTCTACAAGAAGCTGTTCGTCAGCGACGACGCCCGCACCCTGCTCGGCGGCATCTGCGTCGGGGACGCCGCGCCGTACGCCATGCTGCGCCCGCTGGTGGGCCGCGAGCTGCCCGGCTCGGCCAGCGAGCTGCTGTTCGCCGGCGTCACCGGGTCGTCGGTGGTGCCGCCGGACGACGCGGCGGTCTGCTCCTGCAACAACGTCACCCGGGGCGAGATCCGCGCCGCCGTCGCCGAGCAGGGCCTGACCGACGTCGCGGGGGTCAAGAAGTGCACCCGCGCGGGCACCACCTGCGGCAGCTGCGTCCCGGCGCTGGCCGCCATCCTCGCGGCCGAGGGCGTCGCGCAGAGCAAGGCGCTGTGCGAGCACTTCGACCACAGCAGGCCGGAGCTGTTCGACATCGTGCGGCTGCGCGGCATCACCACCTTCACCCGCCTGATCGGCGAGCACGGGCGCGGGCGCGGATGCGACATCTGCAAGCCGGTGGTCGCCTCCATCCTGGCGTCGGTGAACGGCGGGCACGTCCTGTCCGGCGAGCGGGCCGCGCTCCAGGACACCAACGACCACTTTCTCGCCAACATCCAGAAGAACGGCACCTACTCGGTGGTCCCGCGCATCCCGGGCGGGGAGATCACGCCCGAGAAGCTCATCGTTATCGGCGAGGTCGCCCGCGACTTCGGCCTGTACACCAAGATCACCGGCGGGCAGCGGATCGACCTGTTCGGCGCCCGGGTGGAGCAGCTCCCCGCGATCTGGAAGCGGCTCGTCGACGCGGGCTTCGAGTCCGGCCACGCCTACGGCAAGGCGCTGCGCACCGTGAAGTCCTGCGTGGGCTCCACCTGGTGCCGGTACGGCGTGCAGGACTCGGTCGGCATGGCCATCGCCCTGGAGCTGCGCTACCGCGGGCTGCGCTCGCCGCACAAGCTCAAGGCGGCGGTCTCCGGCTGCGCCCGCGAGTGCGCCGAGGCGCGCGGCAAGGACTTCGGCGTCATCGCCACCGAGAACGGCTGGAACCTCTACGTCGGCGGCAACGGCGGCTTCTCGCCCCGCCACGCCGACCTGCTGGCGAGCGACCTGTCCGACGACGCGCTGGTGCGCACCATCGACCGGTTCCTGATGTTCTACATCCGCACCGCCGAACGGCTCCAGCGCACCGCCGCGTGGGTGGAGAGCGTGGGACTGGACTACGTGCGCGACGTGGTGGTGAACGACTCGCTCGGCGTGTGCGCCGACCTGGAGGCCGCCATGGACAGGCACGTGGAGACGTACTTCGACGAGTGGCGCGCCACCGTCGAGGACCCCGAGAAGCTGCGGCGCTTCGTCAGCTTCGTCAACGCCCCCGGCACGCCCGACCCCTCGATCGTGTTCGAGACCCAGCGCGACCAGATCAAACCCGTACTCCTGGAGGTGACCCGGTCATGACCACCGTCGAGCAGCAGCTGAAGACGGCCCCCGAGACCGCGCACGGTACGGCGCGGTACGACGCGCGGCGCACCTGGACGCCGGTCTGCGCCTACACCGACCTCATCCCCGAGCTCGGCGTGGCCGCGCTGGCCGGTGGCGAGCAGATCGCCGTGTTCCGCGCGTTCGACGGCAGCCTGTTCGCGGTCGGCAACCGCGACCCCTACAGCGGCGCCTGCGTGATGTCGCGCGGCATCGCCGGAACGCGGGGTGATGAACCTTTCGTAGCCACTCCGATGCATAAACAAGCCTTTTCACTGGTCACCGGGATCTGTCTGGACGATCCTGGAACGGCACTACCGACATATCCGATTCGTGTCAGCAACGGCACCGTGGAGGTGAGCGTGGAATGACGGCCGCGCTACTGGAGAATCCATTGACATCACCCGAAACGGCGCCCGACGCGCTCGCGGGTTTCACCATCGGGGTGACCGCGACCCGCCGCCGCGAGGAGTTCGCGGCGCTGCTGGAGCGGCGCGGCGCCCGGGTGGTGCGCGCGCCCGCCATCCGGCTGGTCCCGCTCGCCGAGGACACCCAGCTGCTCGCGGCGACCCGCGAATGCCTGGAGGAGCCGGTGGACGACGTCGTCGTCACCACGGGCGTCGGGTTCCGCGGCTGGATGGCCGCCGCCGAGGGATGGGGGCTGTCCGCCGACCTGGCCGGCCACCTCGCCGGGGCGCGCCTGCTCACCCGGGGGCCCAAGGCGCGCGGCGCCGTGCGCGCGGCCGGGCTCACCGACCACTGGACGCCGCTGAGCGAGTCCTGCGACGAGATCAAGCGGTACCTCCTCGACCAGGACCTGCGCGGGCGCCGGGTCGTGGTCCAGCTGCACGGCGAGCCGCTCACCGGGTTCGTGGCGACGCTGCGCGCCGCGGGCGCCACGGTGATCGAGGTGCCGGTGTACCGCTGGCTGCCGTACCGCGACACCTCCCCGCTGCGCCGCCTCATCACGCAGGCCATCTCCGGCTCGGTCGACGCGGTGGCCTTCACCAGCGCCCCCGCCGTGCTGGCGATGCTGAACGCGGCACGGACCGAGGGCGTGGAGGATGTCCTGCTCGCCGCCTTCCGCGGGCCGGTGGTGGCGGCCTGCGTGGGGCCGGTCACCGCGGGACCGCTCACCGCCAAGGGCGTGCCCGTGATCCAGCCCGATCGCGCCAGGCTCGGCGCCCTCGCCCGAGCCCTCGCCCGTCACCTGCCCGAGTACAGCGTCACCCGGGTGACCGCCGGGTCCCACGAGCTGGAGATCCGCGGCCACGCCGTCGCGGTCGACGGGGAGCTCAAGCCGCTGCCGCCCGCCCCCATGGCGGTGCTCAAGCGCCTCGCCGAGCGTCCCGGGCACGTGGTGGCACGCTCCGAGTTGCGCGTCGTGCTGCCCGGGGGGCCGTCCAGGGACTCCGCCGAGCACGCCGTCGAGATGGCGATCACCCGCCTGCGCCGCGCCCTCGGCCCCGCCGGGATCGTGGAGACCGTCGTCAAGCGCGGCTACCGCCTGGCCACCCACCGGGGGGAGAGCCGTTGAGGACGCCATCCTGGGACGCCCGGGACGGCACGCTGGTGCTCGGCGCGCACGGCACCCGCAGCGCCGCGGGGGAGGCGGCGCTCGCCGAGCTGGCCGCGCGCGTGCGCCGGGCGCGTCCCGGCCACCGCGTCGAGCTCGGCTTCCTGGAGATCAGCTCGCCCGCGCTGTCCGGCGTGCTCGCCGCGGCGCCGGGCCCGGTGGTCGTGGTGCCGCTGCTGCTGGCGGGGGGATACCACGTGCACATCGACCTGCCGACGGTCGTCGCCGCGGCCAGGCCCGACGCCCTGGTCGCCGGGCCGCTCGGCCCGCACCCGCTGCTCACCTCGGTGCTGGCCCGCCGGCTCGCCTCGGCCGGGCTGCGGCCCACCGACACCGTGGTCCTCGGCGCCGCCGGCTCCTCCGACCCCGCGGCGCTCGCCGACGTCCGGGCCGCCGCCCGGCTGCTGTCGGTGCGGCTGGCCCGCCCGGTCACGGCGGCGTTCGCCTCGGCGGGCAGTCCCTCGCTGGCCCAGGTCATGGACCGGCTGCGCTCGTCCCCGGCGCCCCGCGTCGCGGTCGCGTCGTACCTGCTGGCCCCCGGGCACTTCCACGACCGCATGGTGGACTGCGGCGCCGACCTGGTCGCCCGCCCGCTCGGCGTCGAGGAGGAGCTGGCCGCCCTGGTGTGGCACCGGCACGACGAGGTCGCGGCCGGCGTCCCCGCGGCCGGGCACGCCCTGGCGGTCAGGACAGCGCGGGTGTCCTCGGCGTGACGGCCTCGAGGCGCAGCTCGCGCACGATCTCGTTCGCGCTCTCGTCCCGGGACAGGCCCGAGCCGGTGCCGATGAACATCTCGTAGTAGGCGTGCCGGAAGCACCCCGCGAGCAGCAGCCGGGCGCTGCTCTCCGGGTTGACGTCGGCCGCCACCCGGCCGAGCCGTCGCTCCGCGTCGAGGTACTCCGCCAGGGGGGCGATCTCCGACGCGGGCCCGAGCCGGGTCTCGCGCAGCGCCTCGCGGAAGCGCACGGTGATCGAGGGGGAGATGAAGGCGGGCATCGCGGCGCCCTGGACGTCGGCGTAGTAGTCGATGCCGGCCCGCGCCACGGGGAGCAGGTTGTCGTTCACCCGGCCCTTGCCCGTCCGGTGCATGAGGTCGTCGAGGGTGCGCAGCCAGACGGGCAGGCGGTCCTGGAGCAGGGCCAGGAACAGCTCGATCGCCTGCGCCGGGGTGGCGCCGCGCAGTTGCGGGTGGACGGTCGCCTCCCGGTCGTCGTGTTTCATGAGTAGGGCCATTTCGATGACGCGTCGCCGCGTCTCCTGTGCCTTGTTGTGGGGATCGGGATATGGAATCGCCATGGGAGTTCCAAGGTGCGCGGTCACAAATGGAGGGGTACGCGCGTTGACGGCGCCCACCCCGTTCGCGGGGTCGTGTCACCCCGTCGTCGCCGGAATCTTTGCGCGTGTGGTGCCGCCCAGGTCAATGGTGCGGAACAGCGCAGCGGCCAATTATTACCGCAAAAAGCGGAGCGCGCGGGCCGGATGACAAGAAGCGTATGATTTGCGGCGTGTGCACCGATTTGTAAGTCCCGGGGGTCAGCTGTCCCCGTCGTGGTCCCGCCGCCGCAGGTAACGCTCGAACTCGGCCGCGATGGCGTCCCCGCTCGCCTCGGGCAGCTCGGCGGCGTCCTTGCGCTCCTCGAGCTCCCGGACGTACTCGGCGACCTCGGAGTCCTGGGCGGCGAGCTCGTCCACGCCGTGCTCCCAGGCACGGGCCTCGTCGGGCAGCTCGCCGAGGGGCATCGGGATGTCCAGGAGGTCCTCGATGCGGCGCAGCAGCGCCAGCGTGGCCTTGGGGTTGGGCGGCTGGGCCACGTAGTGGGGCACCGACGCCCACAGCGACACCGTCTTGGTGCCGGCGGCGCCGAGGGAGTGCTGGAGGACCCCGACGATGCCGGTCGGGCCCTCGTACCGGGTCATCTCGAGGTTCAGCGACCGGGCCAGGCCGGGGTCGCTCACCGTGCCGACGATCGGCACCGGACGGGTGTGGGGGGAGTCGTTGAGCAGCGCGCCGAGCAGGACGGCCGTCTCCACGCCCAGCTCCAGGCAGATGCCCACGATCTCGGAGCAGAACGTGCGCCACCGCATGTTGGGCTCGATGCCGCGCAGCAGCACCACGTCGCGCTCGCTGCCCGGCGGGCGGGCCACCAGCAGCCGGGTGCTCGGCCATACGATGGACCGCGTCAGCCCGTCGCCCAGCTCGACGATCGGCCGGGTCACCTGGAAGTCGTAGTAGTCCTCGGGGTCCAGCTCGACCAGCGGGGTGGCCTTCCACTCCGCCTCAAGGTGCGCGAGAGCGCCGCTCGACGCCTCACCCGCGTCGTTCCAGCCTTCGAACGCGGCGATCAGCACCGGGTCGACGAGCTCGGGAAGTCCTTCGAGCTCGATCACACGCCGCCTCCTCCTAGCCTGGCCGAGGCCGCTCCGCAAGCACCGGAGCGCCCTCTCGGCCGCCCGGTGGCGGCCTTGTGCCTAACTAAGACTATTCGTTGACACCCCTTCGGTGTCACGGAGAGGGAGAGCGGGTTGGCACCGGCCCCCGCCTGGGGCCACCACCTGGCCTCGGAGGTCGTCCCGGCCCGGCTGTCCGGGTCCCGGAATGAACGGTGACATCGGCGCCGCCGCTAGGCTGGAGCGCATGAGCGACAGGGAATCCCTCCGGGCGGCGTTGGCGCGACGGGTGCTGGTGGCGGATGGTGCGATGGGGACGATGTTGCAGGGTTTTGACCCGTCGCTGGAAGATTTCGAGGGATATGAGGGCTGTAACGAGGTTCTGAACGCTACTCGGCCGGATGTGGTGGCCGGGGTGCATGATGCGTATCTTTCCGCTGGTGCCGATTGCGTGGAGACCAATACTTTCGGGGCGAACTGGGCGGCGCTTGGTGAGTATGAGATCGCTGAGCGGATCGAGGAGTTGTCGCTGGCGGGTGCGCGGATCGCGCGGGAGCGTGCCGATCACTGGAGTGAGCGGACGGGGCGGCAGCGGTTCGTTCTTGGGTCGATGGGGCCGGGGACCAAGCTGCCGAGTCTTGGTCATGTGACGTTCGGTGTGTTGCGGGACGGGTACCGGCGCAATGCCGAGGGGTTGATCGCGGGTGGGGCCGACGGGTTGATCGTGGAGACCTGTCAGGACCTGCTGCAGGCCAAGGCGGCGGTGCTGGGGGCCAAGGACGCCATCGCGGCGGCCGGCCGTGACGTGGTGCTGGTGGTGCAGGTCACGATCGAGACCAACGGCGCGATGTTGCTGGGGTCGGAGATCGGGGCGGCGCTCGGGGTGATCGAGCCGCTGGGCGCCGACGTCATCGGGCTGAACTGCGCGACCGGCCCGGCGGAGATGGGCGAGCACCTGCGGTATCTCGCGCGGCACTGCAAGGTCAGCCTGTCGTGCATGCCGAACGCCGGTCTGCCCGAGCTGACCTCCGACGGCGCGCGGTATCCCCTGGGGCCGGACGAGCTGGCCGCCGCGCAGGTGGGGTTCGTGGAGCAGTTCGGGGTGGGGCTGGTCGGCGGATGCTGTGGCACGACGCCCGAGCACATCAGTGCGGTGGCGCAGGCGGTGGCGGAGCGTCAGGCCAAGACCCGGCGGGTCGTCACGGTGCCCGGGGCGGCGTCGTTGTACGCGCATGTGCCGTTTTCGCAGGATGCGTCGTATCTGGCGATCGGGGAGCGGACCAACGCCAACGGGTCGAAGGTGTTTCGGGAGGCGATGCTGGCCGG
>NZ_JBHSRF010000139.1:0-10743 GCF_042658925.1 Sphaerisporangium aureirubrum | reverse complement strand
CGATATCGGCCCC
Organism: Sphaerisporangium aureirubrum; assembly: GCF_042658925.1. Classification (NCBI taxonomy): domain Bacteria; kingdom Bacillati; phylum Actinomycetota; class Actinomycetes; order Streptosporangiales; family Streptosporangiaceae; genus Sphaerisporangium; species Sphaerisporangium aureirubrum. The sequence continues at coordinate 10,730 of NZ_JBHSRF010000139.1, read as the reverse complement.
CACAAATCATCCCCCCACTCCCGGCTCCCCCACCGAAACAGGCCCCACCCACCACTCGCCGGCCGATGCCCCACCGCCGACCCCCCACAAGGCGTCACCCCACCAACGCCCGCACGCACCAAGTTACGAGCCCCAGACCCTTACCAGATGGCCATCTCTAGGTGTCCCCACCACCATCCCCGCCCCCACCTCACCAACCGCCCCCCTCGGATGCCACCCACCAAACCCACCGGCCGAACATCACCCCTTGGCGTTTCCCGAGCTCGGCCATCACCACCCACCCACCCCACCGCACCCTTCGCGCATGCACAATCCCACGCCAGCGGAAACAGCCACTCCGCACGTCAGTAAACGCTTTGCCGGGGAGGAGGTGAAACCCTATGTGTGCTGCGGTGAAGTGGCCCACCCCTTGGCGTTGCCCGAGCCTGACCATCACTGCCCACCCACCCCGCGAGACCTCTGTCCGCGTATGCAGATGCCTTCGTAGGCGGCTGGCGGCTCCTAGCGATAGTGGCGCTTTAGCCGGGGGATGAAGCCCCATGCGTGCCGGGGTGAAGTGGCCCACCCGTTGGCGTTTCCGAGCATGGCCATCACCACCCACCCACCCCGCGACACCCCTCCGCGCATGCGCAACCCCACGACAGCGGAAACGGCCACTCCTCACGTCGGTGAACTATGGCGGGGAGGAGATGAAGCCCATGCGTGCTGGGGTGAAGTGGCCCACCCGTTGGCGTTTCCGAGCTTGACTATCACCACCCACCCCGCGAAACCTGCGTCCGCGTATGCGGATGCCTCCGTCGAGGGCTTGGCCGCTCCTTGCGGTAGTGGGCGCTTTGGCCAGAGGAATGAAGCCCCACGCGCGTCGGGGTGAAGTGGCCCACCCGTTGGCGTTTCCCTGGCTTGGCCAGCACCGCCCACCCATCCCGCGAGACCTCTGTCCGCGCATACGCGACCCGCGACGGCAGCCCCTTCTGCTCCCAACGACAATGAGCCCGGCCCTGCCGAACCCGCGCCGCTCGCCCGGCATAGGCATTTCGTCCTCGTTATCGCTCCCGGCCATGTCGACCCGGAGCCCCCGCACCCGGAGGCTCCTCGGCCCGGCCGCCACCGCCACGGTCAGCCCGCCGCCACGGAGTTGCCCTCGCCGCCGCCGACACGGCGAGATTAAGTGCGGCGAATCCGGCCGTCCTACGGCGGTTGATCCAGCCCTCTTTTCCGTTACCCGCAAGGGGTGGTCGCCTACCGGGTGGCCCGCGCTCCGGTGGTCACCTTGATCGGCGCCGACACAGCAGGGCATGTACGGCGAATCCAGCGCCGTCCCACGGCGGTTGACCCAGCCCCTTTCCCCGTTATCCGCAAGGGGTGGTATGCCCCCGGGGCCGCGTGTGTCCGGAGGGGGGTCTCGCGGGGTGGGCGGGTGGTGATGGCCGTGCTCGGGAAACGCCAAGGGGTGGGCCACTTCACCCCAGCACACATGGGCTTCATCTCCTCCCCGGCAAAGCGCTCACCGACGTAGGAAGTGGCCATTCCCGCTGCCGTGGGGTCGTGCACGCGCGAGGGGGTGCCCGGGGTGGGTGGGCGATGATGGTCAAGCCCGGGAAACGCCAAGGGGTGGGCCACTTCACCCCAGCACACATGGGCTTCATCTCCTCCCCGGCAAAGCGCTCACCGACGTAGGAAGTGGCCATTCCCGCTGCCGTGGGGTCGTGCACGCGCGAGGGGGTGCCCGGGGTGGGTGGGCGATGATGGTCAAGCCTGGCTTTGGAGGTCTCCACCAGCACCGTTTGTAGGTCAGTGCTGACACCACCCGGACCAGGAGGGCACCCTAGTGTTGGTGGGAGTTGACACCACCCTGGCGGGCGCGCAAGCGGAGCTCGTAGAGCAGGCCAAGTGGCGGGAGCACCCCAATCGGGACACCCCCGAGCACGTCCGCGATCAGGCCGAACTGTGGGCGGGACAGGCACGCACCGAACTGGAGTGGGCGAAGAGCCTGAGCAAGTGACTGTCTGAGGGCGCCTACACCATGGCCGATGATCCGGGTTCGTGGCGAACGGTCCCCGATCACCTCAAGATGCGCGCCTAATCAACCTTGACTAGACGTTTCTTCCTCGTATACTTTGGCCAAGTAGTCAAACTGGACTAGTCTCTACCAATCCGTTCGCAACACGGGAGAAGGAATCGAACCCATGGGAAAGCTCGCGATCGAGACGAGAGGGTTGAGCGGAGGTGGGCGCATGTCGGCGACGAAGCTCCTAGTACTCGGTATCGTGCACCTCTCCGGCGGCGCGCATGGCTACCAGGTGCGGTCCGAACTGCAGAGCTGGGGTGCGGAGAGTTGGGCCAAGATCAAGCCCGGCTCGATTTATCACGCGCTGAAGAAGGCGGCGGCTGATGGCCTCCTCACCGAACACGCCGAGCCGGGCAACTCCGGGCCGGAGCGCGTTCTGTACCGCGCGACAGCTCGGGGACGTGACGAGATGGTCGAACTGGTCCGCGACGGTCTGCGGCGCACCCACGACCCGGACATGCTCAACGCGTCCATCGCCATGTTGCCCATGCTGACCAGGACAGATGCCATCGCGCAGGTTAACAAGCGGGTCGCGCGCCTGGAAGCGGAGCTCGTAGTGCAGGCCGAGTGGCGGGAGCACCCCAATAGGGACGCCCCCGAGCACGTCCGCGATCAGGCCGAACTGTGGGCGGGACAGGCACGCACCGAACTGGAGTGGGCGAAGGGCCTGAGCAAACGACTGTCTGAGGGCGCCTACACCATGGCCGATGATCCGGGTTCGTGGCGAACGGTCCCCGATCACCTCAAGATGCGCGTCTAATCAACTTGACTAGACGTTTCGTCCTCGTCTGCTTTGGCCAAGTAGTCAAACTTGACTAGCTCACCAATCCGTTCGCAACGCCGAGAGAAGGAATCGAACCCATGGGAAAGCTCGCGATCGAGACGAGAGGGTTGAAGAAGAGCTTCGGCACGACCCACGCGGTCGCCGGTGTGGACCTGGCCGTGAGCGCCGGGGGCGTGTACGGCGTGCTCGGTCCGAACGGGGCGGGCAAGACCACCACGATCCGCATGCTGGCCACGCTCCTGCGCCCCGACGCCGGAGAGGCGCAAGTGCTCGGCTACGACGTCGTGCGTGACGCCCGGGCGGTGCGGAGCAGGGTGGGCCTTACCGGGCAGTTCGCGTCGGTCGACGAAGACCTCACCGGGGTAGAGAACCTGTTGCTGCTCGCCAGGCTGCTCGGCTACTCGCGCCCGCGGGCCAAGCGGCGAGCGGCCGACCTGCTCGACGCGTTCGGTCTTGCCGAGGCGGCCGACCGGCAGGTGAAGAAGTACTCCGGCGGGATGCGCCGGCGCATCGACATCGCGGCGAGCCTGGTCGTCACCCCCGAACTGATCTTCCTCGACGAGCCCACGACCGGGCTCGACCCGCGCAGCAGGAACCAGGTCTGGGAGATCGTCAGGGGCATGGTCGCCGAGGGCGCCACCGTGTTGCTGACCACGCAGTACCTCGACGAGGCCGACCAGTTGGCCGACCGGATAGCGGTGATCGACCACGGGAAGGTCATCGCCGAGGGCTCGAGCGGCGAGCTCAAGGCATCGGTCGGCGCCGGCTCGCTGCACGTACGGCTACGTGCGCCCGAGCAGCGGGCCGAGGCCGAACGGGTCCTCGCCGGCGTCCTCGAGGTGGCGGCTGAGCCGTCCGCCGACCCGGCCGCGCTGTCCGCGCGGATCTCCGACCCCGAGCGGGTCGCCCGCGCCCTGGCCGAGCTGTCCCGCGGCGGCATCGACGTCACCGAGTTCGCGCTCGGTCAGCCGAGCCTGGACGAGGTGTTCCTCACCCTGACCGGACACGCCACCGAGGAGACACCCGAGGAGGATGCCGCATGAATGCCACGTCCGCGGAGCAGGCGTCGGCGCCGGTCACTGAGGACGCGCTGCGCAGTGTGCTGTTGGCCGGTGAGCGGCCGTCTCGCCCCGGCCCGGTGCGCACCTCGTTGACATTCGGCTGGCGCGCTCTGCTGAAGATCAAACACGTCCCGGAGCAGCTCGTCGACGTGACCATGTTCCCGATCATGTTCACACTGATGTTCACCTACCTGTTCGGCGGCGCGCTCGCCGGGTCGACACAGGCGTACCTACAGTTCCTGCTGCCCGGCATCCTGGTGCAGGCGAACGTCATGATCACCATGAACACCGGCATAACGCTGAACACCGACATCCAGAAGGGGGTGTTCGACAGGTTCAGGTCACTTCCGGTGTGGCGACCGTCCCCGCTGGTCGGCGCCCTGCTCGGCGATGTGATGCGCTACTCGATCGGGTCGGCGATCGTGATCACGCTCGGCCTGGTCCTAGGGTTCCGGCCGGAGGGTGGCGCCATCGGCGTGGTGCTCTCGGTGGTGCTGCTGCTGGTGTTCTCGTTCTGCCTGTCGTGGCTGTGGACGATGCTCAGCCTGATCCTGCGCACGCCGAACTCGGTGGCGGGGGTCAGCCTGATGGTGATGTTCCCGCTGACGTTCGTGAGCAACATCTTCGTGGACCCGAAGACGATGCCCGGGTGGATGCAGGCGGTCGTCGAGGTCAACCCGATCACCCACCTGGCGACCGTGGTACGCGGCCTGATGGACGGCTCGGTGCCCGCCGGGGAAATCGGCTGGGTGCTCGTCTCGTCCGTACTTCTCGTCGCGGTCTTCGGTCCCATCACCATGGTCCTCTACCGCAACAAGAAGTAGATGCCGCTACCGCGAGCACTTGGTCGAAATCAACTCCGACAACCCGGCCCACTCGGCCAAAGCCATCACCGCTACCAGACCCGGACACGACAAGGAGAGCCGAATGAGCACCATCCCCAAGAAAACCTCGGAAACCGTTGCGCACACGCCCGGGCGGGCGAGCAGCATCGGGGTCTGGATTCTGCACGTCGTGCTGGCGGCGATAATCGCCGGCGGCGGAATCTCGAAGCTCGCCGGCGACCCGGTCATGGTGGACATGTTCGCCGACATCGGGGCTGGCCAGTGGCTCCGGTACCTGGTCGGAGCGCTGGAGGTCGCGGGAGGGGTTGGACTTCTGATCCCGGCTCTGGCGGGCCTGGCCAGTCTCGGGTTGGCGGCATTGCTGACCGGTGCTGTCATCACCGATCAGTTCGTGCTCGAGCAGAGCCCTTGGCTGCCGCTCGCCTTACTCATCGTGGCGGCCGTGATCGCAAGGACGCGGTGGTCGCGCACCGAGGCCGTCGTCGGCACGCTGCTCAGGCGCTGAGACAAACCTCTCGAACGGAGATGTGAGATGAACGAGATGGCCTTTCGCGTGACATCAAACGATGGCACCACCATCGCCTACGACCGGAAGGGAAGCGGTCCGGCCGTCATTCTGGTGGGCGGAGCACTCGACGAGGGGGTGGAGAACGCTCCCTTGGCGCCGGCTCTCGCCGAGCACTTCACGGTCTACAACTATGCCCGTCGGGGACGCGGCGCGAGCGGCTTCACCGAGCCGTACGCCGTGGAGAGGGAGATCGAGGACCTGGATGCGTTGATCGCGGAGGCGGGCGGCTCGGCACACCTGTTCGGGGCGTCCTCTGGTGGCGCGCTGGCGCTGGAAGCGGCCGCGGCCGGGTCAGCCATCGACACGATCGCCGTGTGGGAGGTGCCCTACGCGGTCGGGGACGACATCCGCCAGCGATTCGAGGAGTACGTCGCGGACACCCGACGCGCCTTCGACGCCGGGCGAGACGAGGAGGTTCTCGAACTGTTCATGCGCTTGAGCGGCGCCTCCGACAACAACATCGCGGCCAGGAAAGCGGCAGGCAAGCAGACGGCGCATTGGGCGCATTCGGTCGCCCTCGCGCCCACGCTGGTCCACGACAGCGTCTTCCTCAACCGCTACCAATTGCCGGCCGATCGACTGGCAACGGTCACCCAACCGGTCCTGGTCACCACCGGAGGACCGATCACGGTCCCCTATATGGCAGGCCTGCCCTCGGACTTCTTCGACCGCGCAGCCGACGAGCTTGCAGACCAATTACCCCACGCTCAACGGGAGACCCTCGAGGGGCCGGATCACGTCGTCGACCCACAGACCGTCGGCCCGCTGTTGCTACGGTTCTTCAGCAGCGAACACTGAGGGGCCTGCGAGGTGTTGCGGGAAGACCGATTAGGCACCGCGCAAGCAGATCTTCGTCGCGCCAGGGACACGGGGCGGACAGGTGGTGTCGAGGTTGATGTCGTCGGCGGCATCACAGGCCTGATCCTGGGCGTGCTCGTCACCAACGTCTTCGTCACCACGCAAGGCCGGGCCGTCGTACTGACCTGGGCTTCAGTGGGACTCGACCTGGCCTACTCGCTGCTCATCGGCTCCGTCGTCGGTCGTACCCTCCACTCCGGGCCGACTCAGTACCGCCCACCGAAGCCCTGCGCAGCACATGACCAGGCACCTCGGTAGGGCCAGTGATTCCGGGCTGTGGTCGCATGCGGTCACCGTTCCCGGGCGGTGGCCCGGTGCCGAAGTCGTGCCCACGGCGTGCTCACGGCGTGCTCACGTCAGGAGTGCCACCGATGACGCAGCCGCGTTCCCGGGTCGACCTGTACGCGGCGATCCGACGGGATGCCCGATCTGGGATGTCCAACCGCGCGCTGCAGCGCAAGCACGGCGTCGGCTTCCGAACCGTGACAGCGGCGCTGGAATCTGCATGGCCGAAGGAGAGAAAGCAACCGCCCAAACGCGGCTCACGGCTTGACGCGTACCGAGTGGTGATCGACGAGTGGCTGCGCTCGGACCTCGACGCGCCGCGGAAGCAGCGACACACGGCGAAGCGGATCTTCGATCGACTGCTTGACGAACATGACGGGGCCGGGGTGGTGTCGTACTGGATGGTCCGCGAGTACGTCGCCACCCGACGCCGTGAGATTCGCGTCGAGGTCGGACGGGAACCTGCCAACGCGTTCATCCCGCAAGAGCACCGCCCGGGCCGCGAGGCCGAGGTTGACTTCGGCGACGTCGCCATCCGCCTGCGCGGCGAGCTCGTAACCTGCGCGCTGTTCAGCCTTCGGCTCTCCTACTCGGGCAAGGCCGTGCACAGGGTCAGTGCCTCGGCTGGGCAGGAAGCCTTCTTCGAGGGTCACGTCCACGCCTTCAACGTGCTCGGCGGGGTGCCGACCGGGAAGATCCGCTACGACAACCTCAAGGCCGCCGTCGCGAGCGTGATCGGGTTCTCCCGCCAGCGGGTCGAGGCCGACAGGTGGACCGCCGTCCGTTCCCACTACGGCATCGAAGCCTTCTATTGCCAGCCCGGAATCCAAGGTGCGCACGAGAAGGGCGGCGTCGAGGGGCAGATCGGCTGGTTCCGACGCAACCACCTCGTCCCCATCCCAGAAGTCGACTCCCTCGCCGAGCTCAACGCTATGGTCGACGCCTGGGACGAAGCCGACGACGCCCGGCGGATCGGGTCCCGCGCCCGCACGGTCGGGGAATACTTCGCCACCGAGCAGCCACTCCTCGCGCCCCTTCCGACCGAGCCGTTCGAGACCGGCCGCTGGTTCACCCCGCGCGTGGACCGGTACGCCCAGGTCACGGTCCGGATGAACAAGTACTCCGTGCCCGCGCGCATGGTCGGCCGTCAAGCCCGGGTGCTCCTGAACGCCAGCGACCTGGTCGTGTTCGACGGCAGGACCGAGATCGCCCGCCACGAACGGCTCATGACCAAGGGCTCGACCCGGGTCGACCTGGACCACTATCTCGAGGTCCTCCTCCGCAAACCGGGCGCGCTACCCGGTGCGAAAGCGCTGGAGCAGGCCAGGGCATCCGGGCGGTTCACGCCCGTTCACGACGCCTGGTGGGCCGCGGCCTGCAAGGCCCACGGTGACGCTGACGGCACCCGTGCCCTCATTGAGGTCCTGATGATGCACCGGCACCTTCCACACGACCACGTCGTCGCCGGACTCGCGACGGCGCTGCGTGCAGGCGCGCTCACCGCGGACGCTGTCGCGTTGGAAGCGCGCAAGTACAACGACACAGCAGATGGCGGAGCCGACGACACGACAGCGGACCACCAGTCCCTGATGAGCGGCGACAGGGCACGCGGAGAAGGCGAGATCCCTGCCGTGCGATCGCTGACCGAGCGCCGGCTCCGCGCCCACATCCCGACCGACACTCGGCCGCTGCCGAGCGTGGAGAAGTACGACCAGCTGTTGGCCAGCCGACGTGACACCCCGAACGAAGGAGCCGCACCGTGACCACCAAGCGCCGTGGAATGACCGAAGAAGCAGCCGACGCCGCGATCGACCAAGCGTGCCGGATGCTGCGAATGCCCACCATCCGCAACTCCTTCACCGACTACGCCGACCGGGCAGGGCGTGAGCAGATGTCTTACCGCGGGTTCCTCGCCGAACTATTGCTTGCCGAGTGCGACGATCGCGCCCGACGCCGGTCCGAACGCCGGATCAAGGCCGCCAAGTTCCCCCGCGAGAAGTCCCTGCGGGCCTTCGACTTCGACGCCAACCCCAACATCGATCCCGCCGTGATCCACACCCTCGCCAAGTGCGAATGGGTCCAGAAGGGACAGCCGCTGTGTCTGATCGGGGACTCCGGCACCGGCAAGTCCCATCTGCTGATCGCACTCGGCACCGAGGCCGCCATGGCCGGCTACCGGGTCAAGTACACCCTGGCGACCCAGCTTGCCAACGAGCTCGTCGAGGCCGCCGACGAGATGACGCTGGCGAAGACCATCGCCCGCTACGGTCGCGTCGACCTGCTGTGCATCGACGAACTCGGCTACATGCAACTCGACCGCCGCGGCGCGGAACTCCTCTTCCAGGTCCTCACCGAGCGTGAGGAGAAGGCCTCGGTCGCGATCGCGTCCAATGAGTCCTTCGGCGGCTGGACCAAGACCTTCACCGACCCCCGGCTATGCGCAGCCATCGTCGACCGACTCACCTTCGGCGGCACCATCCTCGAGACCGGCACCGACTCCTACCGTCTGGCCCAAGCCACAAGGCAGCGGACAACCTGACACCCGTCGGGCGCGGAAGCGGTGTCGACGCAAACCAACATCCGCGGCACCGACACGTGCCCGGCGGTGTCAGAACTCGCCAACAAGCGGTGTCGGACGAAACCTCCGCAGCCATCAAGCCCGGGAAACGCCAAGGGGTGGGCCACTTCACCCAGCACACATGGGCTTCATCTCCTCCGGCAAAGCGCTCACTACCGGAGGAGCGGCCGAGCCTGCTGTCGTGAGTTGCGTATACGCGGAGGAGGGGGTGCCGTTTCCTGGTGTGGTGTAGCTTCCGGGAATCTTCGTGAAGAGTGTCGAGGGCCGCTGTCCGGCACCGAGGGTGGCGCAGTCATGATCACGGCATCGGAGATCACACCACCTGGCGGGACGTCACCCCGGCAGAAGCGGCCAGGGGGCCGCACGCCGACGAGAATCAGCTCTCGACGCCGCACACCCGGCAGAACCGGCCGGGGCTCCGCGCCCTGAGGAGGGTCGACTCTCGGTGCCGCACACCGGACAGGAGCGGCCGGGAGCGCATGCTAATACGGGCAAGTCTCTCTGCCGTGCAGCGACGGGTGTCAGTTCTCGGTGTCGCACACCGAGCAGTGGGTGAGGCCGGCGGCCTCGGCGTCGAGCCGGGACATGGTCTCCAGGGAGCCGGGGTCCGAGCCCTTGATTAGCGGGCAAGCCGAGCTGTGGTACCGGCGGGTGCCGGAGATGACCTTGACCATGCCCGGGCGCCGGAACTGCGCCGTCGCCGAGCCACCGTCGTCGTCCTCGTCCACCACGGACTCGCGTCGCTCCGGCTTGGAAAGGTCCCGCCTGGCGGCCTCCGGCTTCGCGATTTCCGCACTGGGGCTCTCCACCTTCGGGCCCTCTGCCTTCGGGCTCTCCGGCTTGGAGGTCTCCGCTTTGGGAGTGTCCGGCTTGAGGCTCTCCGCCTTGCGGGTATCCGGCTTGGAGGTGTCCTGTTCGAGACTCCCAGCCGTGGGACTCACCGGCCTGGGAGAGTCCGTCCTGAAGCTCACCGGCTTGGCGCTCTCCGCCTCGGGCTTCTCCGTGTCACCGGATCGTGCGGGCGACGCGGCGGGCGGCCGGGCCGGGGACGGCGTGGACGGCTCCGCGGGCGGAGTGGTGGAGCGCTTCGGCGGGGCGGGGGCGTCGGCCGGGCTCGCGGCTTTCGCGTCACGCGCCTCGGCGGCATCGGTCCCGCGGGTCTTCGCGGCCTCCGGCTTCCCGGGGTCGCCGGGCCGGGACTCGTCGCGGCCGGGAGTGCTCGGCCCCTTGGCAGGCTCGGGCCGCTTGAAAGCCTCGAAGGGACTGACCGCCTCGGGCAGGACCACGGGCTTGGCCGGCACGACCGGAGGAACCGGCGCACCGGAGGACGACGTGGGCTTCCCTGACGCCGCTCCTGGCTTCCCGGAGAACCATGTGTCGGCCGCGGGCTTGGCGGTACCGGAGTCGGCCGCCTCCGCGCGCGACCCGGACTCCACGCCGTTGACGTCGGAGGACCGGCGCGAGTCCGAAGGCCGCCCCAGATCAGAGGGCCGACGCTCAGAAGACCGGCCCGCATCCGAAGGACGTCCCGGGTCAGAGGGCCGGCGGTCGGAAGACCGCTCTGCGTCCGAAGGACGTCCCGGGTCGGAAGACCGGCCTGGGCCGGAGGGGCGTGGTGGGTCTGTGGGACGGCCGGTGGGGCGGTCTGTGTCTTGGGGGGAGGGCTTCTTGTCGCTGGGTGGG